>NZ_JBXAYI010000004.1:0-152407 GCF_056782235.1 Dellaglioa sp. CoH-55-MRSF-7 | reverse complement strand
TGTCTCCGATTGAATATCGAAAACATACCGACCAGATGATCGCTTAATATTTACTCCAACTTTTGGGGTTCACTTCAGAACCTGCTTAATCACTTTTTTGTTTAGACATTTTGTTCAAATGAAAGTTCAATTAAATATTTATCATGATGTGTCAGATACACGGTTGTTACCCAGACGTCCATATAGTCAGGGATGGAATGATCTAATTTATCGTTAAAGTAATCTAATAAATCACCGTGTTTTGAAACGAAATCATCAGTGAGACGATTAACAGTTAGTTTATCTGGTAAAAAATAAATATCAGCATCAGCTACTTTGACGCTTCCTGGTATGACGAGGGTTATTGAATTAGTATAGGTCAAGCGTGAAAAGAAAACGTCTTCTGGATGTCGTCTGACATAAGATAAGACGAAGAATATAGAATCTGAATTACTAGCCATAAGTGACACTCCCCATCTAAATGATTTACTTCATTATACCAATTTAAACGAAAATGTTTTGATTTATTTTATTATAGTCGTAGACAGACTAAATTTAAAAATATATTTTAGGTTTTTACTTAGGTAAAATCTTAATGGTAGCGTATACTTGAAGGTACAAATATAAACCATTTTATGGAGGTGCAGGCGATGAAGACAGTTCATTTTTATTTAGTAAGACATGGTCAAACACGATTGAACAGATTAAAGAGGCTACAAGGCGTGACTAATTCTCGTCTGACACACAAGGGGCGAGAGGCAGCTAGAAATTTGGGAACACAATTAAAAGATGTCTATTTTGAAGCCGTGTACACAAGTGACTTAAAACGAACGCAAGATACTGCGGACTTTATTCTTGAAAAGCATGACTCTTCGTTTGAATTTCAACCATTAAGAGGACTTCGAGAAGTCGATTTTGGTCGACTAGAAGAGATGAAAAATAAAGATTTAATTCCAATGCTTGTTAAAAAATTTGGTTTTTTTAAAGTGAGTCAGGCCGTTTTAGGGCATAATCGCTTTAGAAACTTAGTAAATATGTTCGCAGAGCTTGAAGGAACTAGCCAAGCTGAAACATATGATAAGATGACTAGTCGAATAATTGATACATTAACGGATATTGGGAATCAGTACCAGACGCAGGGAGGAAATATTTTAATTGTGTCTCATGGTCTTGTGTTATCAAGTTTTATCGACAGCTTAGAAAAAAATCAACTTCCAACGATGCTCTTGAAGAATGCTAGTGTTAGTAACGTTGATTTTAAAAAAGGTAAATTTACAATTGTGAAGATTAATCAAAAGGGGTGATTACGATTGCTATATCCTAAAACGATAAATAAAATTCGACAGTTAGTTAATGATGGTATTGTTCCTGGTGCTTCATATGGGGTTATCCATCATAATACAATTAGCAATCAAAACTATTTGGGATATTCGCAATTAGTCCCTGAAACTGAACAATTAGCTGACAATGCACTTTACGACGTTGCATCACTAACTAAAGTGATAGGAACAACAACTCTTATTTTAAAATTACAAGAAGAGGGTCGTTTGAATGTTGATGATTCCGTAAAAAAATACCTACCAAATTATCAGGACGAACGGGTGACTTTACGGCATATGTTGACGCATACGGCAGATTTTCAAGGGTATATTAAAAATCGAAATCAATTATCGGAACCAGATTTAAAACAAGCACTATTCGGACTAAGTAATGGTGAAAATCTTGGAAAAAAAGTTATTTATAGTGATATCGGACTAATTTTTTTAGGATATATTATTGAAAGTATTTTAAAAATTCCTGTTCAGCAAGCATTGCAGCAAGAAGTCTTAAATCCCTTAGGATTAACTGATAGTACTTTTAGTCCAAATATCTCAAGAAGTGTTCCAACTGAGATTATTCCTGACTTAGGTCTTTTAAAGGGTATTGTTCATGACCCCAAAGCACGGATTTTAAAAGAACATTGTGGATCGGCAGGGTTATTTTCCACTGTATCCGACTTATTACGATTTATGCAGTGGTTTATGTCAGATGGTCCTGAACGTCCAGTATTACGGCCGGAGACGACGCAAATGTTATTCTCAGATCAAACACCTACAAGAAGCTTGGGTCGTTCACTTGGCTGGGATCTTCGTGGAGATGGCGATTGCTTATCTGTCTATCATACTGGTTATACAGGAACATTTATAATAATGGATCAATCCATGCAAGACGGGTTGGTTGTCTTAACGAATAGGGTACATCCGACGAGTGATAATAGTCTCTATTTGGTAAAACGAGATGAAATTATAGAAAGCTTTTTAACGGAAAAAGCTGGATTGTAACCGATTAACATTCAAAAATGTAACCGCTTATGATAAAATAAACCAATAATATGTTTAACGAAGGAGAGAGCAACTAATGACAGAACCTTTATTCTTAAAACCTGTATTACAAGAAAAAATTTGGGGTGGTGATCATCTTAAAACGGTCTTTGGATATGATATTCCAAGTAATCATACTGGTGAACTTTGGGCTATTTCCGCACACTCACATGGCCCAAGTACTGTTTTGAATGGTCCATTTGCTGGCAAAACATTGAATGAAGTCTGGGATTCAAATCGTGAAGTTTTTGGTAATGCTAAAGGGGATGTTTTTCCACTTCTAACTAAAATTTTAGATGCTAATCAAGATTTATCAGTTCAAGTACATCCGGATGATACTTATGCAATGCAACATGAGCATGAACTTGGTAAAACAGAATGTTGGTATGTTATTTCAGCCGAACCTGGGGCAGAACTTATTTATGGGCACCATGCTAAAACACGTGAAGAATTAGCGGAAATGATTCATGACGAAAGATGGGATGATTTATTTACGCATGTACCTGTTAAAGCGGGAGATTTCTTTTATGTTCCTAGTGGTACAATTCATGCCATTGGTTCTGGTGTGATGGTCCTTGAAACGCAACAAAGTAGTGATACAACATATCGTGTTTACGATTTTGACCGTGTGGATGCAACAACGGGTAAGAAGCGTGACTTGCATATTCAACAATCGATTGATGTTACTAATGTGCCTAATAAAGTTCCTGAACTCGATATTCAAACAAAAATGGTCGGGGATGCCAAAGTAACAACCTTTGTTAAAACACCATTCTTTAGTGTTTATGAATGGTTGATTTCAAACGGATCAGCAAATTTTAAAAGAACAGTCGCACCTTATACTCTTGTTTCAGTTTTAAAAGGTGAAGGTCAGATTAAAGTCGATGATAAAATATATGATTTAAAAATGGGTATGCATTTTATTTTACCAAACGAAGTTAAAGAATGGACAATTACAGGTGATATGCAAATTATTGCATCAGAACCTGGAGAAAAAGCATAAAAAAATAAAGATTCAAACAATAATATACTATTGTTTGAATCTTTATTTTTTTACTAAAATGTTGGTTCGATAACGAGTGCTTCTTGTTGACTAAAATCAACATCTGGATATTTACGATGCAACGCAAGCAGTAGTAGACGTTTAGCTAATTCACCATTTCTTGTTAAGATTGGGCCATGGAAATATGAACCAAAAACGTTTTTGTAAATGACACCTTCTGAAGCATCACTACCATTATTACCTTTACCTTTTAACACTTTACCAAGTGGTCGTTCATCTTTACCGAGGAAGGTCATCCCGTTATGATTTTCAAAACCATGGTAAGTTTCACCGGTATCTTCATTTTGAATCGTAATATCTCCGATAAAACGATTGTCATCTTGTGTCTCTGTATAATGACTCATTGCACCAATGCCAGGAATTTTTTCACCATCAGCACCGACATAATATTGACCAAGTAATTGGTAACCGCCACAAATTGCGAGGAGGGGACCGTTATCTTCAATATAGTCGGTTAAGGCCTCTTTTTTGTCTTGAATATCTTTTGAGACAATTTTTTGTTCGAAATCTTGTCCACCACCAAAGAAAGTTAAGTCAAAATGATCTTTGTCAAAAGGTTGATCTAAACTGATGACTTCAGTTTGTAAGTCAGTATCCATTTGCTTGGCATAATATTCTAACACCAATAGGTTACCAACATCACCATAAGTATTTAATAAGTCACCATATAAATGGGCGACGTTTAAATGATATTTTGCCATTATTACATGCCCTCCTTGATATAACCATCATTAGCGAGTGATTTACGTAACTGTAAAACAGCTGTATAAGTGGCTAAAACGTAAATATGTTTTGTGGGGAAGGTTTTAAGTTGTTCGATAACTTTAGCAATGTCAGGTTCTTTAATTAATTGTTCATCTTTGACACCAGCGACCTTAAAACGGAATGAAACATCTTTATAACGTTCACCACCCGTCATGAATTGAGGAATGTTCATTTGTGTTAATTGTTCGAAATTCCCATCCCAAATCCAACTGGTATCAATACCATCTGCGTAATTTGCATTTAATAAGAAGGCCAACGAGAATGGTTCTGTATCTGTTGCAATCATATCTAGTACCTGATCGAGGCCAACTGGATTTTTAACTAAAACTAAGGTAATGTCTTTGTCTTCAACATGGATGACTTCTTGTCGACCAAAGACTTGCTCATCGTCTTCACTTAATGTATTACTAATTGTTGCAGGACCAACATTGAAGACACGACCAACTGCATAAGCAGCAAGGGCGTTGTAGATGTTATATAAACCGCCGACATGAATTTCCATGGGTTGTCCATCAACTATAAAGTGAGATGATGTGGGTGTTTGTTCTAAAAGTGATGTTAATTGGTAGTCTAATTTTGGACGACTAAAATGACAGTTTGGACAATAATATTTCCCGAGATTAGCATACGTACGGGTTTTATAATGTAAGATATGTTGACAAACTGGACAAAGAATCCCATCAGTATTCGTAGGTGCTAAACTTTCTGTTTCCTCTTCATGATTAAAACCGTAGAAAACAAAAGGATTTGGTAATTCAATTGAATGGAAAATGGGTGCATCACCATTTGCAATAATTGTTGCATTGGGTGCTAATTTAATCCCATCAATAATTTTTTTGTAAGTTGTATAAATTTCACCGTAGCGGTCCATTTGATCACGGAAAATATTTGTTAGAACAAATGCTTTAGGCGTGATGTATTGGGTTACTTTAATGACATTTGCTTCATCAACCTCAAGAACAGCAAGAGGACGCTCATTTTTTTTGCGCTTATCCGTTAGAAATGCTGTGATAATACCTTGTTCCATATTTGATCCAGCAGAGTTTGTTAAGATATGGTCATATTTAGCACCTAAAACCTTAACTGTTAAGGCGGTTGTTAAGGTTTTACCGTTGGTTCCAGTGATGACAATAACGTCATAATTAGCACCTAATGTTTTTAAAATTTCTGGATCTAACGCGGCAGTTATTTTGCCGGGTAGAGAGCTACCACCTTTTAGAAAGGTGTGCAAAAACCAATATGATGATTTCCCTGCGACAGTTGCTATTGAGCTTTTTATCGTCATTAAAATATCCTCCGTTTACAGAAAATTGACTACATAGGATAGAATCCACGTCATAGCCTACTTTACTGAATTTATATTATGTCTATAATAGCATAATTACAAAATTCTACATATAAAATGCCTAATATTAAGAAAAAATTTTTATTTAATGAAATCCAAGCTTAAATCGGATATACTTAAAGACGGAAATCTGAAAAACAGAAGAGGTTTATTATGGCGCAATTATTTTTTAAATACGGTGCAATGAATAGTGGTAAGACAATTGAAATCTTAAAAGTTGCGCATAATTATGAAGAACAAAATAAATCAGTTATTATTTTAACAAGTGGTGTGGATGACAGGGATGGTGTTGGATTTGTTTCAAGTCGAATTGGATTGAAACGTGAGGCGACACCTATTTTTGAAGAAACAAATGTCTTTGATTTAGTTCAACAGACTAATTCAAATGCTGCTTGTGTTTTAATAGACGAATCACAATTTCTAAAACAAGCACATATTATTCAATTAGCTAAAATTGTGGATGAATTAAATATTCCAGTTATGGCTTTTGGGTTAAAGAATGATTTTAAAAACGAATTGTTTGAAGGATCAAAATATTTATTATTATATGCTGACAAGATTGAAGAAATGAAAACAATTTGCTGGTTTTGTCATAAAAAGGCCATCATGAATTTACGTATTCATGATGGTAAACCTGTATATGCTGGCGAACAAATTTTAATAGGTGGTAATGAAGATTATTATCCAGTATGTCGTAAACATTATAACAATCCGTTGATGACACAATTACAATAATCAGATAGACTAGAAAGATAAAGAATTAAGAGGAGACAATATAAAATGGATGAAATGTATGATCAATTACAATCAGTTGATGATCGCTATGAAGAATTAGGCGAATTATTGTCTGATCCTGAGATTATTTCAAATAATAATCGGTTTATGGAATTATCAAAAGAAATGGCAAGTATCCGCGAAACAGTTGAGAAATATCGCCAATATAAAGTTGTTGTTCAAGAACTTGCAGATGCTGAAGAAATGCTAGGCGAAAATTTAGATTCTGAAATGGCTGAAATGGCTAAAGAAGAATTATCTGACGCAAAGAAAGCAAAAGCAGCTTTAGAAGAAGAAATTAAGGTACTATTAATTCCTAAGGATCCTAATGATGATAAAAATATTATCATGGAAATTCACGGCGCTGCCGGTGGGGATGAAGCTAGTTTATTTGCTGCAGATTTATTCTCAATGTATTCTAAATACGCTGAGAAGCAAGGTTGGACTGTTGAAATTGTGGATAAAAATGTGACTGAAGTCGGTGGTTTTAAAGAAATTGTCCTGTTGATTAATGGTGATAGTGTCTTTTCTAAGCTGAAATATGAAAGTGGTGCACATCGAGTTCAACGAATTCCATCAACAGAATCAGCTGGACGTGTGCATACTTCTACTGCAACAGTAGGTGTTATGCCTGAAGCAGAAGATGTTGAAATTGAAATTGATGCAAAAGATATTAGAACGGATGTTTATCGTTCTTCTGGTGCCGGTGGACAACATGTTAATAAGACATCATCTGCTGTCCGAATGACCCATTTACCAACAAACATTGTTGTAGCTATGCAAGATGAACGTTCACAACAACAAAATCGTGAAAAAGCTATGAAAATTTTGAAGGCTCGAGTTTATGATTTCTATTCACAACAAGAACAAAGTGCTTACAATGAAAATAGAAAATCAGCTGTTGGATCAGGGGACCGTTCAGAACGAATTAGAACTTATAATTTCCCTCAAAATCGTGTGACTGATCATCGAATTGGATTATCATTGAATAAATTAGATCGTGTTATGAATGGTGAACTTGAAGAAGTAATCGATTCATTGATTTTATATGATCAAACACAAAAAATGGAAAAGTTGCAAGAAAATGACTAATCCAACCTACTATGAAGCCTTGAAATGGGCTTCTTTGTGTATAGAGGAACATAAGTTAGAAGTTGAAAGTGGTCAGTGGTTATTATTAGAGCGACTAAGCTGGTCAACGACTGATTTATTAATGAATTATCAAACAAAAATGCCAAAAAATGAGTGGCAACAATATCAGATAGATATTCAGCAATTTTGTGATGGAATGCCGGCACAATACATTATTGGTCATGCCTACTTTTTTGGTATGCAATTGAAAGTGACCGAAGCAACCCTTATTCCGAGACCTGAGACGGAAGAATTGGTAGAATGGATGTTGGAGACATTGCCTGCTAATGAGAAGTTGGTAATTGCTGATATTGGAACCGGTTCTGGAGCAATTGCGATTGCTTTAAAACAACAGCGACCAAATTGGCAAATCTTTGCAAGTGATATTTCTAAAGAAGCAATTACGGTTGCCAAAAAAAATGCACAAGCACAGCAAGTTGATGTAACATTTTTGATTGGAGATTTAACAGAACCTATTCATGAATTGAAAGTGGATGTCATCGTGTCTAATCCACCATACATTGCCGAAAATGAGCGAGATGTGATGGATAAAAGTGTGATTGAACATGAACCGCAAGTCGCATTATTTGCAGCTGAAAATGGTCTAATCTTGTATCGAAGAATGATAGAAGAGGTGGCTCGCTTCACGCAAAAACCAAGAGATATTTTCTTTGAAATAGGGTATCAACAAGAAAACGCCGTGATAAAGATGTTAACAAACGCATTTGAAAATGCAGTTTTAATAGAAGGAAAAAAAGATAGTTTTGATAATCAAAGAATGATTCACGCAAAATTATAAAAGGGGTGTTGAGTTAATGGAAACAATTATTTATCAACCTAATGAAATAGAAACTGCTGCAGAGTTATTAAAGCAAGGACAATTGATCGCATTCCCAACTGAAACAGTGTACGGATTGGGTGCCGATGCGACAAATGAAGAGGCAGTCAAACAAGTGTATGCTGCAAAAGGTCGACCAAGTGATAATCCACTAATCGTACACGTTGCCGATGTAGAGACAGTTCGGGAATATGCACAACCACTTACTGCCAATGTGGAAAAGTTAATTAAAACATTTTGGCCGGGTTCATTGACGCTTATCCTTAAATTAAAAGCAGGAGCTCTTTCAAAGACTGTTACAGGCGGTTTAGAAACTGCAGCCTTTAGAATGCCAGATAACAAAGTTACATTAGATTTTATTATTAAGTCGGGCGTTCCAATTGTTGGCCCTTCAGCTAATACTTCAGGTAAACCTAGTCCAACAATGGCAGAACATGTTGCTCATGATTTGAATGGTAAAATTGCTGGTATCATTGATGATGGGCAAACAAAAGTAGGGGTGGAGTCAACTGTCTTAGACATGAGTACAGATGAACCAACAATTTTGAGACCTGGAGCAGTTACTCAGTCACAAATTGAGGATGTAATTGGACACGTTAGTGATGATACACATGAAGTTGCCGAAGGAGAAACGCCAAAAGCACCTGGGATGAAGTATCGACATTATGCACCAAGAGCACAAGTTGTGATTGTTGATTCAACACAAAATTGGTCAGATATTTTAGACTGGGTCGCTAAACAAGATATTGCAATCGGATTAATGGCAAAAGAAGGTCAAATTGATACGGATCAGATACCTAAGAATAGTGGCTATTCTTCTTTAGGAAAAACAATTGAATCAGCAAGCCAATCACTTTTTGACGGTTTACGCTACTTCGATGACAACCCTAATGTTCAAATGATTTTAGTTGAAGGGTTTGATAAAAAGGGATTGGGTGTTGCTTACATGAACCGTCTTGAAAAAGCAGCAAGTAGCCAAAATATTGTTGAACTTATGGATGCTGAAAAAGTGAAATATAAACAACAGGATAAAGAATTGTGGGATGCAATCGCTCATGAAGAAAAACGCCAAGAGGACAATATTGAATTAATTGCGTCTGAAAATATCGTTTCTGATGCTGTACGTGCTGCACAAGGTAGCGTGTTAACCAATAAGTATGCTGAAGGGTATCCTAATAAGCGTTACTACGGTGGTTGTGAGTATATTGATGTAGTTGAACAATTAGCTATTGATCGTGCTAAGGCACTATTCCATGCTGAATATGCCAATGTACAACCACATTCTGGTTCACAAGCTAATATGGCCGTTTACCAGGCATTTTTAGAACCTCAAGATAAGATTTTAGGAATGAAATTAAACGATGGTGGACATTTAACGCATGGTTCACCAGTAAATTTCTCAGGTGAATTGTACAATTTTGTTAGTTATGGTGTTGATTCTAAAACAGAACGTTTAAATTATGATGCTATTCGAGAGATAGCACTTAAAGAAAAACCTAAAATGATTATTGCTGGAGCCTCAGCTTATAGTCGAATGATCGACTTTACAAAATTTAGAGCAATCGCTGATGAAGTTGGCGCCTATTTAATGGTAGATATGGCTCATATTGCTGGTCTTGTAGCTACTGGACTGCATCCAAATCCCGTAGATGTAGCTGATGTTGTTACGACAACAACGCATAAAACGTTACGTGGCCCTCGTGGTGGAATGATTCTTGCTAAAGAAAAATATGCTAAAAAACTAAACTCGGCAGTTTTCCCTGGTACACAGGGTGGCCCACTTGAACACGTAATTGCTGGGAAAGCGGCAGCATTCTATGAGGCAGCGCAACCAGCATTTACGGCGTATATGTATCAAGTTGTTCAGAATTCACAAGCAATGGCTGGCGTATTTGCACAGTCAGATTTAGTGAGAGTTATTTCTGGTGGAACTGATAATCACTTAATGAACTTAGATGTAACACCTTCTGGGTTAAATGGAAAAGAAGTTCAAAACTTATTAGATCGTGTTCATATTACTGTGAATAAAAATACAATTCCAAATGAATCATTGAGCCCATTTAAAACGTCTGGAATTCGAATTGGAACGCCAGCAATTTCTACTCGTGGGTTTGACAGCGAAGACGTAAAAGTGATTGCAATTCTAATTCTATACGCAATTCAATTTCACGATGATGACGATAAATTAGCCGAAATTGGTTCGCAAGTTTTAGCATTATCTAAAAAGCATCCTATTTCACAAATTAAATACGTTTAAGACTAGTATTTTAGGTAATAATTCGCTAAAATAGAATAGACTAAATTTAAGGGAGTGTTTCGTAATGGGCAAATTTCAAGTGATGGACCATCCGTTAATTCAACACAAATTAACGATTATACGTGATAAGAACTGTGGTACAAAAGAATTTAGAGAAGTTGTTAATGAAATTGCTGAACTAATGGTATATGATGTTTCTCGCGATTTTGCTTTAGAAGATGTTATCGTTGAAACACCTATGGGTAAAACAACACAAAAAACATTGGCTGGTAAGAAAATTGCTATTATTCCTATTTTAAGAGCTGGTTTAGGGATGGTTGATGGTATTTTGGAATTATTACCAGCAGCTAAAGTTGGACATATTGGTATGTACCGTGATGAAACAACATTCCAACCAACAGAATATTTTGTAAAAATGCCTGAAGATATTGCTAGTCGTGATCTTCTTGTAGTAGACCCAATGCTTGCTACTGGTGGTTCTGCTATTATGGCAGTTGATGCATTGAAGAAGCGCGGCGCAAAGACAATTAAGTTTGTTTGTCTTGTTGCGGCTCCAGAAGGTGTTGCAGCTTTACGTGAAAAACATCCTGATATTGATATTTATACAGCAGCACTTGATGATCACTTGAATGAAGATGGCTACATTGTCCCAGGTTTGGGCGATGCAGGTGATCGATTGTTTGGTACGAAATAAATTAAATGAATGGCCCTTAGAATGCTTATGCGTAAGCCGTCTAGGTGTCATTTTTTTTAATGTGAAAAAAAACTCAAAATAAGTCAGAATTTCTTTTGTATTTTATTTCAATTGGTGGTATGATTTCTTTTGTAATTGGAGAATATTTATAAAGTTATTCTCTTTAATTTATACCGTTTTATACGGTCAAATAAAAGTTTGGAAAGAGGTGAAATTCTGTGGATGGAGATGCTTTCGTTGTGAATTTTTATGGCCTACCTTTCAATATTACGAATGTCGTTTCCGGTTTACTTGCATGTGTGATTGTCGCGATGATAGCTATTGTATTATCGAGAAGACTGACCATGAAACCGACTGGTAGACAAAATGTTTTGGAATGGCTCATTGATTTCACCAATGGGATTGTTAAAAGCGCAATGCCAGGAAAAGAAGGTAAGAAGTTTAATTTATTAGCATTTACGTTATTCTTATTTATCTTTGTATCTAACCAAATGGGTTTATTTTTACAAATAGGTTTTGGCGACAAGACGTTGATTAAAAGTCCAACGTCGAGTCCGCTAACGACACTAACGTTTGCATTTTTGATTCTGCTATTATCACATTTTATGGGTGTTATTCAATTCGGATTTAAGGGATATATTAAAAATTCCTATTTGAGTCCAGTTGCATTTCTTTTACCTATTAACTTGATTGAAGAATTTACAAATTTGCTAACATTAGCTCTTCGTTTGTACGGAAACATTTACGCTGGGGAAGTATTATTAACGTTAATTGGTGGTGCAGTTTCTATGGGCCCATTAATGACTATCGTGGCTTTACCAGTTGAAATGATCTGGCAAGGATTCTCTCTGTTTATCGGAAGTATCCAAGCTTACGTATTCGTAACATTGTCAATGGTTTATATCGGTGGAAAAGTACAAAAAGAATAAAACAAGATATCTAAGGAGGAAACAATTATTATGGGATTATTAGCAGCAGGTATTGCAGCTGGTTTAGCCGCTGTCGCAACAGGTATTGGTAATGGTTTAGTTATTTCTAAAACAATCGAAGGTATGGCTCGCCAACCAGAATTATCTGGTCAATTACGTTCAACAATGTTTATTGGTGTTGGTTTGATTGAAGCCGTTCCTATTATTGCTATCGTTATTTCATTCTTATTGATGGCTAAATAATTTTTGAAATTAAGTTTGATTCTTCGTTGATACAACGAAATATATTAATTTTAAAAAGGAGGTGTCAATAGATGTTTTCAGATTTAGTTTTCGGTGCAGTTGGTAATTTTCAAACTGGTGATTTCTTATTCTATATTATTTCGTTTGTTATTTTGATGTTAATCATCAAACACTTTGCATGGGGTCCTGTCACAAAAATGATGAGTGACCGTGCAGATAAAATTGCAAATGATTTAGATTCTGCTGAAGATTCAAGAAAAAAAGCCGATATTTTGGCAACTGAACGACAAGACCAATTAGATAATTCACGTCAAGAAGCATCTGAAATTGTTAGTCGTGCAAAAGATAACGGTAAAAAGCAACATGATGATATCGTTTCTGGAGCTCAAGATGAAGCAACGACGTTGAAACAAAATGCTGTTAAAGATATTGAACAAGAACGCCAAGAAGTATTGAGTAGCGTTCAAAGTGATGTCGCTGAATTATCTATTGAAATTGCTTCTAAGATTATTCAAAAAGAATTAAATGAGAATGATCAAAAAAACTTAATCAATTCTTATATTGAAGGGTTGGTAAAGTAAAATGAAATTAGATAAGGCAACCGTTGCCAATCGTTACGGTGAAGCCATCTTTGAAATTGCTGATGAACAAGGTAATATTGTTGCCTTTTCTGAAGAATTAGAGGAAGTTAGACAAGTTTTTCTTGCTAATCCACAATTGAGTGAAGTGCTTGTTGATGCACGTCTTAATTTGTTAGAAAAGCAAGACCTTGTTAAGGTCTTACTCAAAGATGCATCTCCAATTATTGCAAACGTTATCCAAATGGTCTTTGATTATGGTCGAATGGGTGATATGGTTGGAATAATTGAAGAATTCGAACGATTATGCGATGTTAAAGAAAAAATTGTACATGCAACCGTTACAACTGCAATTGAGCTTGATGATAGTCAATTAACGAAATTATCAAGTAAGTTTGCAGAAAGAATCGGTGCAAATAAGATAGTATTTAACAATATTATTGATGAAAAAATTATTGGTGGCGTTATTATTGAAGCCAATAATCAGATTTTTGATGGATCAATTTCATCAAAAATCAACAAAGTAAAACGATTATTAGCGGAGTAACATATTAAAGTAGTTAAGAGGTGAACCTTGTATGAGCATTAAAGCTGAAGAAATCAGTGCTTTAATTAAAGAACAATTGGAACAATATAAAGACGAACTTATCGTTGATGAAGTAGGTACCGTTACTTATGTTGGTGATGGTATTGCTCGTGCACACGGTTTGGATAACGCTTTATCAGGAGAATTGTTAGAATTTTCTGACGGTACTTATGGTATGGCTCAAAATCTAGAAACAAACGATGTTGGTATCGTTATTTTAGGTGGCTATGAAGGTATCCGTGAAGGCGACGTTGTCAAACGTACGGGTAGAATCATGGAAGTTCCTGTTGGTGAAGAACTTATCGGACGTGTTGTTAATCCTTTAGGCCAACCCATCGATGGTAAAGGTGATCTTAAGACAAACAAAACTCGTCCAGTCGAAAAAAAGGCTCCAGGAGTTATGGATCGTAAGTCAGTTGATCAACCTTTACAAACTGGACTTAAAGCTATTGATGCTTTAGTTCCAATTGGCCGTGGACAACGTGAATTGATTATTGGTGATCGTAAGACTGGTAAAACATCAGTTGCTATTGATACGATTTTAAATCAAAAAGATCAAGACATGATTTGTATCTATGTTGCTATTGGACAAAAAGAATCAACTGTTAGCGCACAAGTGGAAACGTTACGTCGATTAGGCGCAATGGACTACACAATTGTCGTTAGTGCTGGTCCTGCTTCTCCCGCACCATTATTATGGTTAGCTCCATATACTGGTTCAGCAATGGGTGAAGAATTCATGTATAACGGTAAACATGTCTTGATTGTATTTGATGATTTATCAAAACAAGCAACGGCTTACCGTGAACTGTCATTAATTTTGAGACGTCCGCCGGGTCGTGAAGCTTATCCTGGTGATGTTTTCTACTTACATTCACGTTTACTTGAACGTGCAGCTAAGTTAAGTGATGAATTGGGTGGTGGTTCAATGACTGCTCTTCCATTTATCGAAACACAGGCTGGTGATGTTTCTGCATATATTCCTACTAACGTAATTTCGATTACTGATGGTCAAATTTTCTTGGATAGTGATTTATTCTATTCAGGTACTCGTCCAGCTATTGATGCTGGTACATCAGTTTCTCGTGTTGGTGGGTCAGCTCAAATTAAAGCAATGAAGAAAGTTGCCGGAAGCCTTCGTTTGGCTCTTGCATCATTCCGAGAATTAGAATCATTTTCTCAATTTGGTTCTGATTTAGATGCCGCAACACAAGCTAAATTAAATCGTGGACATCGTACGGTTGAAGTACTTAAACAACCATTACACAAGCCATTAGTTGTTGAAAAACAAGTTTTAATTTTATATGCATTAACACATGGATTCTTGGATTCAGTTCCTGTTGATGATATTCTTCGTTTTGAAGGTGAAATTTTTGATTTCTTTGATAATAATCATAGTGATCTTTTAAATCACATCAAAGAAACAGGTAATTTACCTGACGAAGATAAATTTGATGCTGCAATCAAAGACTTTTCAGAAGGTTTCCAAGTAACTCCTGAAAAAGCGTAAACTAAAAGTAAATGAAAGATGGTGAGAATTAATGGGTGCTTCATTAATGGAAGTAAAGCGTCGAATCGTTTCAACTAAGAAAACGGGACAAATAACTGGCGCAATGCAAGTTGTTTCGACTGCTAAGTTAAGCCAAATTCAGCGTCATACTCAAAGTTATCAGATATATGCTTCTAAAATTAGAAGTGTCATTACCCATCTTGCCCAATCTCACCTTTTAGATGCTAAAGCTGGAAAATCAAAGCAATCATCTGAGAATGATAGTTCAAAATTTTCAGGTTTTGATATGTTACAAAAGAGACCTGTTAAAAAAAGTGGTTATTTAATTATTACTTCTGATCGTGGTTTAGTTGGTAGTTACAATAGTAACGTAATTAAACAAACATTAGATTTGATGAAGCAAAATGGCCATACTGTAGATAATGCTGTTATTATTGCTGTTGGTGGTACTGGTGCTGACTTCTTTAAAAATAGAGGATATGAGGTTGCCTACGAATACCGTGGTGTAAGTGATATTCCAACGTTTATTGAGGTTCGTGAAATCGTTAAATCAGTAGTAACAATGTATAACAGTGAAGTTTATGATGAATTATTTGTTTGTTATAATCATTTCGTTAATAGTTTACAATCGGACTTTCATTCTGAACAAATGCTTCCTATTTCAGAAGTGAATATGGATACAGATGCAGAAGGTATTGAAACGTCTAATGTGATGGGGAATGAAGATTATGATATGGAACCTTCAGGAGACGCAATTCTTGAAGTTGTTCTACCTCAGTTTGCTGAAAGCTTAGTATATGGTGCGATTTTAGATGCTAAAACAGCTGAACATGCTTCAAGTTCTACAGCAATGAAATCTGCGACAGATAATGCTAAAGATATTATTGCATCATTAGAATTAAAGTATAATCGTGCACGTCAAAGTGCTATTACAACAGAAATTACAGAAATTACTGGTGCAACAGCTGCTTTAGAGTAAAATGACAGGAGGAAATACAGAAGATGAGTCTCGGTAAAGTTGTTCAAGTTATCGGGCCCGTCGTCGATGTACAATTCTCTTTAAACGAAACCTTACCAGATATCAATAATGCGTTAAAAGTTACACGTGAAGATGGAACTGCTCTAATTATCGAAGTTACGCTTGAATTAGGTGACGGAGTTATGAGAACAATCGCCATGGATTCTACGGATGGCTTGCAACGTGGAACAGTTGTTGAAGACACAGGTGCTTCAATTTCTGTCCCTGTTGGTGAAGATACTCTTGGTCGAGTGTTTAACGTTTTAGGAGATACCATTGATGGTGGTCCTGAATTTAATAAAGATGCAGAGCGCAGTAGCATCCATAAAGATGCTCCTAAATATGATGAATTAAGTGCAAGTACTGAGGTTCTTGAAACAGGAATTAAAGTTATTGACTTGTTAGCCCCTTATATTAAAGGTGGTAAAATTGGATTATTCGGTGGTGCCGGTGTTGGTAAAACTGTTTTAATTCAAGAATTAATTCATAATATTGCTCAAGAACATAATGGTATTTCAGTGTTTACCGGTGTTGGTGAACGTACTCGTGAAGGTAATGACCTTTACTTTGAAATGAAAGAATCCGGCGTGTTAGAGAAGACAGCCATGGTGTTTGGTCAGATGAACGAGCCGCCTGGTGCCCGTATGCGTGTTGCATTGACTGGTCTTACAATTGCGGAATATTTCCGTGATGAAAAAGGACAAGATGTGCTATTGTTTATTGATAATATTTTCCGCTTTACACAAGCTGGTTCTGAAGTTTCAGCCTTATTAGGCCGTATTCCTTCAGCCGTAGGTTATCAACCAACATTAGCTACTGAAATGGGTCAATTGCAAGAACGTATCACGTCAACTAAAAAAGGTTCAGTTACATCAATTCAAGCAGTTTATGTTCCAGCTGATGATTATACTGATCCTGCTCCTGCAACGACGTTCGCCCATTTGGATGCAACAACTAACTTGGAACGTAGCTTAACGCAACAAGGTATTTACCCAGCTGTTGATCCTTTGGCTTCAACTTCAAGTGCTTTGACACCTGAAATTGTTGGAGAAGAACATTATCGTGTTGCTACGGAAGTTCAACATACGTTACAACGTTATCGTGAATTACAAGATATTATTTCTATTTTAGGTATGGATGAATTATCTGATGATGAAAAAGTAATTGTAGCACGTGCGCGTCGCATCCAATTCTTCCTTTCACAAAACTTTAATGTTGCCGAACAATTCACAGGAAAACCTGGATCATATGTACCAATTGCTGAAACAGTTCAAGGATTTAAAGATATTCTTGATGGTAAATATGATTCACTTCCTGAAGATGCTTTCAATGGTGTCGGCCCAATCGAAGATGTTATTGAAGCAGCAAATAAAATGGCAAAATAGGGGGTAATAACAGATGGCTGAAGATTCAGTTTTGACCGTTAGTATCGTCACTCCTGATGGTAGTGTTTATGACAATAATGCTAAAATGATTATTGTTAAAACACCCAGCGGGGAAATGGGTATTTTACCCAATCATATTCCAGTTATTGCTTCTCTTGATATTGATGCTGTCAGGGTTAAGGTAAATGATAATGAAGAAGATGAAATTGCCGTAAGTGGTGGATTCATTGAATTTTCAAAAAATGTCGCAACGGTTGTTGCAAATGCAGCAGAATGCCAAGAAGATATTGATGAAAATCGTGCACAGGCTGCTAAAAAAAGAGCTGAGCAGATGATTTCTACTGCAAAACAAACACATAATGTTGATGAACTTAAAAGATCTGAAATTGCACTTAGACGTGCAATCAATCGAATTAATATCTCTAAACATTAATACAAAAGTGGGTGCTGGATTTATTCAGTACCTTTTTTTGTATATACATATTAAATATTTCATTTTTGTTACAAATATTAGCGACAAGTGGTACAAAATATGCTATGCTTATGACGAATAAATTTTAGGAGTGTTTTGATGAATACTGTGGGAATCCAATCGCTAGTTACTTTAATGAGTCATCTAATGTTTATTGGAATTGCTTTTTGGGCAATTCAAGGGTTACGAATAGACAGGTTTTTCCCACAAAGTAGCCAACAAAGAATCAAAGTTTTAATTGTCTTATTGGCTATTTTATTAGGATATACAAGCAGTGCCTTTTTCTTAAATTTTATTGATAATGTTCGTAATTTAGTTTTTTTAGTTAAATAATAACGGGGGAATAACTTGTGGAAAAAATAATCGTCAAGGGTGGAAACTCACTCAATGGAACAGTGCATATAGAAGGCGCAAAGAATGCAGTATTGCCAATTCTAGCAGCCGGAATTTTAGCAAGTAGTGGTGAAAATACACTGTCAAATGTACCAGTTTTGTCAGATGTCTTTACAATGAATAACGTACTACGTTTTTTAAATTTAGACGTTGACTTTAATGAAGAAACTAATGAAGTTAAAATGAGTGCGACTAAAGAATTATCACCAGAAGCACCATTTGAATATGTTTCAAAAATGCGTGCTTCTATTGTTGTAATGGGACCACTTTTGGCACGACTTAAACATGCGAAGATTGCAATGCCTGGTGGGTGTGCAATAGGTTCTCGCCCAATTGATTTGCATTTAAAAGGTTTTGAAGCAATGGGTGCGCATATTGAACAATTCGATGGTTATATAGAAGCAACTGTAGATGAATTAAAGGGTGCCAACATTTATCTTGATTTTCCAAGTGTAGGTGCAACTCAGAATATTATGATGGCTGCAACATTAGCTACTGGTACAACTGTGATTGAAAATGTTGCAAGAGAACCAGAAATTGTTGATTTAGCTAATATTTTAAATAAAATGGGTGCTAAAGTACAAGGTGCTGGTACCGAAACAATTCGCATTCATGGTGTTAAGGCATTACATGGCGCTGATCATGCAGTTGTCCAAGATCGGATTGAAGCAGGGACATTCATGGTTGCTGCAGCAATGACTCAAGGTAATGTTTTAATCGAAGAGGCTATTGCGGAACACAATAAACCATTAATTTCTAAATTAGAAGAAATGGGCATTGACGTTATCCAAGAAGACAATGGTATCCGAGTAATTGGAACAGAAAAAATTAAACCAACTACAGTTAAAACATTGCCTCATCCAGGGTACCCAACTGATATGCAGCCTCAAATGACTGTCCTTCAATTAATGGCAGATGGTACAAGTATTTTAACAGAGACGGTATTCGAAAATCGTTTTATGCATCTTGAAGAATTACGACGTATGAATGCAAAATTTAAGATTGAAGGCAACTCAGTTGTCATGTATGGTCCAACTGACTTCAATGGTGCAGAAGTTGCTGCTACAGACTTAAGAGCTGCTGCAGCACTTGTGCTAGCAGGATTAGTAGCTCGTGGTTATACACAAGTTACACATCTTGAATATCTTGATCGAGGCTACTATCATTTCCATCAAAAGTTAGAAGCTTTGGGTGCTGAAATTAAACGTATCAATGATGATACACAAGATATAATTATTAAGACAGAAAATGAAGTAAAATAGAAGAAATGTCCATTTTGGACATTTTTTTATTGTATAGGTATATGGTATAATGCTTACATTAGTGTAAGTTTTAAGTGCCGAGAGGAGAAGCATAATGGCTAAAGATATTGGTATTGATTTAGGAACCGCAAATGTATTAATTAACGTACAAAATAAAGGAATCGTCTTAAATGAACCATCTGTTGTTGCAATTGACACAAAATCAGGTCGTGTATTAGCAGTTGGATCAGAAGCATATAAAATGGTTGGTAGAACACCTGGTAGTATTAGAGCTATCAGACCTATGAAAAATGGTGTCATTGCTGATTTTGATATTACAGAACAAATGTTAACTTACTTTATTAAAAAATTAAATGTGAGCGGCTTTTTATCAAAACCAAGTATTTTGATTTGTTGCCCAACAAATATCACATCAATTGAACAAAAAGCAATTATTCAAGCTGCTGAAAAAGCTGGTGGTGGCAAGGTTTATCTTGCTGAAGAACCTAAAGTTGCAGCTATTGGTGCTGGGTTGGATATTTATCAACCCCGTGGTAGTTTAGTGATTGATATTGGTGGTGGTACAAGTGATGTTGCCGTTATTTCATTAGGCGATATTGTAGCAAGCCGTTCATTACGTGTTGCTGGTGATCAATTGAATAGTGATGTTATCAATTTTGTTAAGCAAAAACATAACCTTCAAATCGGTGAACGTACAGCTGAAAAAGCTAAAATTGAAATTGGGACAGTTTACCCAGACAATCGTGCATTAGAAATGGAAATTCGTGGACGAGATGTTGTTACTGGTTTACCAAAGACAGTTGTGCTTAGCTCTGCTGAGATTGAAGAAGCAACTCATGATACAATGCAAGCAATCGTTGCAGCAACTAAAGAAGTTCTTGAACAAACACCACCAGAATTAGCATCAGATATTATTGATACTGGGATTATTTTAACAGGTGGCGGTGCATTATTAGATGGTGTTGATTTATTAATGTCATCGAACTTAGATATTCCTGTTATGGTGTCAGAAACACCATTGGATGATGTCGCAAAAGGAACTGGATTCTTGTTAGATCATATTGAAAAACAAGGTAGATAACAACTGTGATACTGGTTATTAAGGGAGGTCTATTAACGGGGCAATCTGTTGATGGACCTTTTCATATAGGAGGTGTCATTTATTTATGCAAAACTTAATGCTTGCACCAATCAAGTTTTATCAAAAATTTATTTCACCGATGTTTCCACCTAGTTGCCGGTACTATCCAACATGTTCAAACTATATGATTAAGGCAATTCAAAAACACGGTGCAAAAGGTATTATTATGGGTATCGGTAGGATTTTACGATGCCATCCTTTTGTCAGAGGCGGATACGATCCCGTACCTGATTACTTTACCGTACGAAGAAATAAGAACCCTAAAGGAGAAGAAAAGCATGTCTAAAAAAGAAAAAGAGATTGAAGTAGCAGAAAATGATATTAAAATTAATGGTGAGGATGCAGTTTCATTAACCGTTGGCGGTATTGAAATTGGTACAGTCATTCAACAAGATACAAAATTTGTTGCAACATTAAGTAACGGTGAGATATTCAAAGCTAAAACTCGTGATGAAGGTATTGATACTTTATTGCGCGATTTTCACTTACATCGCGGTTAATTAGTCAATTATTAAATTTTAGCCTATTCAAAAATTTAACGAAATAAGTGACATAGTGTGGAGGGGAATTCTATGAGTAGTAGAAAAGATGAGGTCGATAGTGAGTCAAGAATTGATTATGGTATTATTTTTGCCGTTTTAGTCTTGGCAATTATTGGGCTTGCCTCAATTTACGTATCAGCATCCCATGATACTAGTGCGACCTCAATTGTTAGCCAAATGGTTTCACAGTTAATGTGGTACGCTATTGGTGTCATTGCAATTGTCGTTATTATGCAATTTGACTCAGAACAATTATGGCGAGTCGCACCGATAGGGTATTTTATTGGCCTGTTTTTATTGATGATTGTTTTAGTCGTATATAGTCGACCTTTATATATAAACACAGGTGCTAAAAGTTGGATACCATTAGTTGGTTCGTTAACGTTCCAACCATCAGAAGTTATGAAGCCAGCATTTATATTAATGTTGGCGCGTGTGGTTACGATACATAACAATGATTATCCAACTCATAAAATTGGGACAGATATTATTTTATTAGCCAAAATGATAGCATGGACGTTACCAGTAGTTATTTTATTAAAACTGCAAAATGATTTTGGAACAATGCTCGTTTTCTTTGCTATTTTAGGTGGTGTCATTTTAGTTTCAGGTATCACTTGGAAGATTATTGGACCGGCATTTGGAACGGTGGCTGTTGTAGGTGGAACGGCATTATATATGGTTATTTCAACAACTGGTCGATCAATTCTAGAAAAAGTTGGCTTTTCTGCCTACCAATTTGACCGAATTGATAACTGGTTAGATCCATCAAAAGATACATCCGGAACAGGATATCAATTATGGCAAAGTATGAAAGCCATTGGATCAGGACAAATGACTGGTAAGGGATTTAACGTGTCAAATGTTTATGTTCCCGTCCGTGAATCTGATATGATTTTTTCTGTTATCGGCGAAAACTTTGGGTTTATTGGTGGTTGTATTTTAATCTTTATTTATTTCTTACTCATTTATCGAATGGTTCGTGCAACCTTTGATACGAAGAATGAATTTTATGCTTACTTATCTACTGGGGTCATTATGATGATTTTATTCCATGTTTTTGAAAACATTGGGATGAGTATTGGGTTACTACCTTTAACAGGTATTCCATTACCATTTGTCAGTCAAGGTGGGTCTGCTTTAGTAGGAAATATGATTGGAATTGGCTTAATTATGTCAATGCGATACCATCATAAGAGTTACATGTTCAGTAGCGAAGACGAAGATTTTGATAAAAAGATAAGGCAGTGATTCTATTATGGAATCACTGTTTTTTAAAACTAGGAGGTTTTGATGATGATTGATTTTTATTGGTATCCTAAATGTTCAACTTGTAGAAAAGCAAAACAATGGTTAGACGAAAATGAGGTTGAATACCATATAATAGATCTTATCCAAGAAACACCAAAGGCGAGTCTAATCGAAAAATGGTTGAATGAGTCTGGTCTTCCAGCAATATCTTTTTTTAATACACAAGGAAATAAGTATCGTGAATTAAATCTAAAAGATAAACGACCAACGATGACAATTCAGCAATCAAGTCAAATTTTAGCATCAGATGGGATGTTAATGAAACGTCCGGTATTAACTGATGGAACAAAATTAACGACCGGATTCAGTGAAGATGTTTTTACAGAGACATGGTTAAATAAATAAAACTGTTGACATTAAATTTTAATCTAGCTATAATCAACTACAATAAGAAATACAGATAAGACGTTTTGAAAAGATGAGTAAATTTTAGTAATTAGTTAAGAGAATCCTGGTAGCTGAAAAGGGATCAAAATTACGGAATTGAATATGGTCTTGGAACGTTTGGTAGATGAGCAATGTTAATCTACCTTGGGTACGCCCAATACAGCGGAAAGGTATCGGTTATATTAAAACCCGTACCTGA
Organism: Dellaglioa sp. CoH-55-MRSF-7; assembly: GCF_056782235.1. The sequence continues at coordinate 129,245 of NZ_JBXAYI010000004.1, read as the reverse complement.
TGAGATTGTTATCGTGAGGTAACAATAAAACAAGGTGGTAACACGTGAAGTTTATAACTTCTCGTCCTTCCGTTTATTAAACGGGGGATGGGAGGTTATTTTTTTGCAGAAAAATTAGGAGGTATTAACATGATTGAGTTTAAAAATGTATCAAAAGAGTTTATCACGAAAAGTGGTAAGGTTAGCGCTGTTTCTGATGTGAATCTTTCGGTGGAAGATGGTAGCATCTTAGGTATTGTAGGATATTCAGGTGCTGGTAAAAGTACATTAATTAGAATGCTGAATGGATTAGAGACACCAACTTCGGGTGAAGTTGACGTTAATGGCGCTAAAATCGCATCTTTATCGGGTAGAACATTGAGAAAGCAACGTCAAAAAATTGGCATGATTTTTCAACATTTTAATTTACTCTGGTCACGAACGGTTGTGGAAAACATCATGTTTCCACTTGAACTTGCTGGAATAAGTAAAACTGAGCGGTTGTCCAAAGCTGAAGAATTAACAACATTAGTTGGGTTAAAAGGTAAAGAAAATGCATATCCTTCTGAGTTATCTGGTGGACAAAAGCAACGAGTTGGGATTGCTAGGGCTTTAGCGAATGATCCTGAAATTTTGATTTGTGATGAAGCAACAAGTGCGCTAGATCCACAAACAACAGATGAAATATTAGATTTATTACTTCAAATTAATCATAAATTGAAATTAACAATTGTATTAATCACTCATGAAATGCATGTGGTTCGTAAGATATGTGATCACGTTGCTGTAATGGAATCTGGAAAATTAGTGGAGAGTGGACTTGTCTTAGACGTCTTTAAGCGTCCGAAACAAGACGTCACAAAACGATTCGTTAATCAGGAGGTCACACCAGCTCTACATGATACTGAACTTGCTGTAAATGAATTAATTGAAGCTTATCCACAAGGGTTGATTGTTCAATTAACCTTTCACAGTACGCAGACGCAAATGCCAATTATCTCTGAAATGTTAAGACAAATTCCAGAAGTTGATTTTAATATCGTTGAGGGTTCCATTCATCAAACTCAAGGTGGCCCAATTGGAACATTATATATTCAATTAACTGGTCCAAAAATAAGTTTAGATCAAACCGTTCCATTCTTGCAAAAAATGAAAGTAGAAACGGAGGTATTGCATTATGGGGACTAATACTTGGGCGTCATATTTTAACTTTAATGCTGTTAACTGGGATGAATTCTGGTCAAATACTTGGGAAACAATCAGTATGACATTAATATCTACAATAGCCGTTACAATTTTGGGTATTATCTTAGGTCTTATTTTATTTGAAACAAAACAAAAAACGACCGGTAAAATAAGTATCTGGGTAAAAATAATTAATTGGATTGTTTCAGCCATGGTTAACATTTTTCGTTCAATTCCGTTTATTATTTTAATTGTCTTATTATTGCCTTTTACTAAGGCTTTAGTTGGTTCTATTATTGGACCGATTGCAGCATTGCCAGCTCTAATCCTCTCGGCGGCTCCATTTTATGCACGAATGGTGGAACTTGCTTTTCGTGAGATTGATTATGGTGTGATTGAAGCAGCTGAAGCAATGGGTGCTAACAAGGCACAAATCATTTGGAAAGTACTATTACGAGAAAGTTTACCAGCTCTTATTTCAGGGGCGACAGTTACTGGAATTACAATTATTGGGTACACGGCAATGGCTGGTACGATTGGTGCCGGTGGGCTAGGAAATTGGGCTTTCATTGAAGGTTATGGTGCTAATAATAATACTGTTACACTAGTTGCAACGGTCACAATCATCATTATTGTTGCCATTTTTCAACTTATTGGTGATCATTCAGCTAAATTAATCGATAAACGAAATAATTAAGGGGTAACCTCATGAGAATAAACAAAAAGTTCATTTTTTCATTTCTATTTTTGACTCTTTTATTAGCTGGATGCGGGAAACAATCAAATGGAATGACTACTTTGACAATTGGTGCTAGTAATATGCCCCATGCAGAAATTCTAGATCATGTAAAACCAATGTTGGCAAAAGAAGGTATCGATTTAAAAGTTAAAGTTTTTCAGGATTATGTGATGCCTAATAAAGCGACTGAATCTGGTGATTTAGATGCTAATTATTTTCAACATAAACCATTTTTAGATAATTGGGACAAACAGAATAATGGTGATTTAATAAGTGTTGGAAATGTTCATCTTGAACCAATCGGTGTCTATTCTAAACAAGTTAAAAAGTTAACTGATTTGAAGAAAGGAAGTACGGTTTTAGTATCTAACAGTATTTCAGATTATGGTCGTGTTTTAACTATTTTTAAAGATGCTGGATTAATAACCCTGAAAAAAGGGACAGACGTGGCAACTGCAAATTTTGCTGATATCAAAACAAATAAATTAAATTTAGTTTTTAAGCATACGTATGAGCCAAAATTGATGTCTGATTTATATGAAAATAATGAAGGCTCAGCCATCATTATTAATGCAAATTATGCGGTTGAAGCTGGATTAAATCCAACGAAACAAGCTATTGCATTAGAACGTAGTACATCATCATATGCGAATTTAGTTGCTGTCGCACCAAAAAATAAAGATAATCCTGCGATTAAAAAGTTAGTTAAAGCACTACAATCTAAAAAGACACGCGAATGGATTTTGAATAAGTATAAAGGTGCCGTTATTCCTGCAAAATAAAGAGAATTGAATTAGTCGACATGACTAATTCAATTCTCTTTATTTTGCAATTTTATTAATTAGCCATTTGAAAATAGCTAAATCTGATGGTTCTCTTATATAAGACATTTCGGGATGCCATTGAACACCTAAAATGAGACCGTCATTACTACTGATACCTTCAATTAGGCCATCTGAACTTGTCGCAATGGCCGTTAATGAATCACCTAAACGGTTAATGGCTTGGTGATGGTACGTATTGACACGAAGCGTTGAACCATAAGTATCTGATAAATAATTATTTGCTTTAATCGATACAGAATGTGTGGCGTATTCTGGTAATGTTGGATCTTGTAAATGCTTAACTTGCCAATTTGAATAGTCACTTAAATCTTGATAGAGTGTTCCACCAAAAAAGACGTTAAGTATTTGTAGTCCACGGCAAATACCAAGTATTGGTATTTTTCGAGAAATAGCTTCCTTGATTAAAGCGAGCTCCATTTCGTCACGTGGGGGATTTAATTCTTCTAATTTTGGATGAGGTTCTTGGCCGTATAAGATTGGTGAAACATCTTGACCACCTGCTAATAGTAAACCATCTACCAAATCAAGATAACTAGATGCGTTTGCTAAATCAGTAGGAATGATTAGTGGTAAACCGCCAACTTCAATAATGGCATCAATATAGCCTTGAGGTGTATAAGTAATTTCGTTAATGTGCATGCCTGTAATTGGATTTCGATTAGGATTTCCAACAATACCGATAATAGGTTTCATAAATGAACCTCCTCAAAATTTACTTTTTATTAGTTTAACTTAATTAAATAAAGATTGCGAGTCTCGAGGCTCCATTGAAATGGATAATTTATTAAGATAGAATGGAATATATTAATGAATCGGAGGAATGCTAAAATGTCGACACTTGAGGTTAAAAATTTACATGTAGAAATTGAAGATAAAGAAATTTTAAAAGGTGTTAATTTAAAAATGTCGACTGGAGAAGTACACGCAATCATGGGTCCAAATGGAACAGGTAAATCAACTTTATCTGAGGCCATTATGGGGAATCCTGCGTATAAAGTGACAGAAGGCGAAGTATTGCTGAATGGTGTAAACATTTTAGAACTACCTGTTGATGAGCGAGCTCGAGCAGGATTATTTTTAGCAATGCAATATCCTTCAGAAATTCCTGGTGTAACAAATGCTGAATTTATGCGTGCAGCAATCAACGCACGTCGACCGGAAGATAAACAAATCCCAATTCGAGAATATTTAAAGAAATTAGATAAAACGATGACAACTTTAGATATGACTGAGGAAATGGCTGATCGTTATTTAAATGAAGGTTTTTCAGGTGGCGAAAAGAAACGTAATGAAATTTTACAACTGATGATGATTGAACCAAAATTTGCTATTTTAGATGAAATTGATTCAGGTCTAGACATTGATGCATTGAAAGTTGTTTCGAGAGGCGTAAATGAAATGTTGAAAAATGCGGAATTTGGAACACTTATGATTACGCATTACCAACGTTTGCTGAACTATATTGTGCCTGATGTGGTGCACGTTATGATGGATGGACGGGTTGTTAAAACGGGTGGCGCCGAACTTGCAGAAAAACTGGAAGAAGAAGGCTATGCTGGTTTGCGTGATGAATTAGGGCTAGACATTACTTTAACAGACGAGAACCTTTAGTGGAGGGCCGGAAAATGATTGATTTGAAGCTCTTAGAACAAAGTATAATTGATTTTTCAAATTTAAAACAAGAACCTGAGTGGTTTCAACAATTAAGAAGAGATGCCTTTGTAAAAAAAACATTACTAGCGCTTCCTTCATTTGAAAAAATTAGATACCAAAAATGGCCCATTATACCTGAAACACTGGTTAAAGAATCAGGGGAATTTGTTTCAAAAAAATCGGATGAAAATACGTTTATTCAAGTTGGATCTCGAACGATTAGTTTAAATATATCTGAGGAATTAAAAGAAAATCATGTTATTATTTGCGACTGGTCAACCGCGTTAGTGGAACATGCAGATTTAATTAAGAAATATTTTATGACTAAGGCAGTTAAATGGGATAGTGATTTGTTGACCGCAACGCATTTAGCACAATTAACCGGTGGTTTGTTTATTTATGTACCTAAAAATGTTGTATTAGACAACCCAATTACAACTTATTTAACGCAGGATGCACGGGACAATCAGGACTATGTACAGCATGTTTTAATTGTCGCAGCAGAAAATAGTCAGTTTTCATATCTAGAAAATCGTTCAACAGTCGGTGATCAGATCACAACCGCAAATATTATTGTGGAAGTGATTGCTAAAGCTAACAGTCATGTTAAATTTGCTGGAGTTGATCAATTAGGGGAACATACAACAGCATATATTAACCGTCGGGGTTATTTATTAGGCAATGCAAAAATAGATTGGTCAATTGGATTACTTAATAATGGCAATATAATTGGCGATTTCGATTCTGATTTAATTGGTGCAGGTTCTCACGCAGATGTTAAAGTTGTTGCGATTTCAACAGGAAATCAGATTCAAGGGATTGATACACGGGTGACGAATTATGGTAAACATTCAATTGGTCAAATTCTGCAACACGGTGTAATTTTATCGCGTTCTACATTAATATTTAATGGAATTGGCCATATTATTAAAGGTGCAAAGGGTGCGAATGCTCAACAAGAAAGCCGTGTGCTAATGTTATCCACAAAAGCACGTGGAGACGCTAATCCTATTTTATTAATTGATGAAAATGATGTTCAAGCTGGACATGCAGCTAGTGTTGGACGCGTGAATCAGGAACAATTGTACTATCTGATGAGTCGTGGATTACACAAAGAAGAAGCAGAAAGACTTGTTATTCGTGGATTCTTAGGACCTGTTTTAACGGCAATTCCGGCAGTTGATGTTCGTGAACGATTAATCGAAACAATAGAGGGGAAACTCATTAATGGTCAAAAATTTGAAAAAGTATCGCAATGATTTTCCTATTTTAAAGCAAATTGTGAATGATGAACCGTTAATTTATTTTGACAATGCTGCAACTGTTCAGAAACCACAAGCAGTTATTAATGCCATTTCACATTATTATGAAAATGATAATGCCAATGTACATCGTGGTGTGCATACTTTAGCCGAGCGTACAACACAGCAATTTGAAGATGTACGACAAGCTGTTGCTGATTTTATTCATGCAAAATATTCAGCTGAAATCTTATTTACAAAAGGGACAACCGAAAGTTTAAACTGGGTTGCTCAGGGTTTTGCACAGAATCGATTGAAACCAGGGGATGAGATTTTAATATCTATTATGGAACACCATAGTAACCTTGTTCCTTGGCAACAAGTCGCACAAGCAACTGGTGCTAAATTAGTTTACATCGACATAACAGATGATGGACAATTAGACATTAATGATGCGAAATTAAAAATGACAGCTAAAACTAAAATTGTATCGCTAACTCAAATTTCAAATGTTTTGGGGAGTATAAACCCCATCAAAGAATTAACGGACATGGCACATACAGTCGGTGCGGTTGTTATTTGTGATGGGGCGCAATCAATACCTTATATGCCGATTAATGTTCAGGAGTTAGATGTTGATTTTTTTGCTTTTTCAGGTCATAAAATGGGGGCTGCAACTGGTATTGGCGTTTTATATGGAAAAAGTAATTATTTGAACGAGATGCAGCCACTAGAATTTGGTGGTGAGATGATTGATTTTGTTGAAGAGCAACAATCAACCTTTAAAGATATTCCTTGGAAATTTGAAGCGGGGACACCTAATATTGAAGGGGTCATTTCATTAGGTGCTACTATTCACTATTTAAATGAAGTTGGAATGGTTAATATACAAGCACATGAACAGATGCTCATCACTGATTTATTACCTAAATTAAAAGCCATTTCTGGCATTACTGTCTATGGGCCAACTGAAAGTAAAAAACGATCAGGCGTTATTTCATTTAATTTGGAGGGACTACATCCGCATGACGTTGCGACAGCTCTTGATATGCAAGGAATTGCGGTTCGCGCGGGTCATCATTGTGCACAGCCATTAATGAAGTGCATGGGTGTATCGTCAACTGTTCGTATTAGTTTATATTTTTACAATACTTTAGAAGAAAATCAAAAATTTATTGACGCGTTAATCGCTACAAAGGAGTTCTTTAAAAATGGGACTATCTAAATTAGATAATTTATATCGCCAAGTTATTTTGGAACATGCCACACATCCGCATCATCATGGCTCACTAGTAAAGGGTCAGAAATCAATTGAACTCAGAAATCCAACCTGTGGGGATGTTTTAAAAGTTGAACTTATCATGAGTGACAACAAGGTTCAAGATGTTGCCTTTTCTGGGACGGGTTGTACGATTAGCCAGGCATCTGCAAGTATGATGACTGATGAAATTATTGGTAAAGCAAAAAATGAAATAGAAGAAATGGTGACAACATTTTCAAGAATGGTAACAGGTGAAACGATTGATGAAAATCTTTTAGGTGATGCTGCTATTTTAGAAGGTGTCGCTCAGTTTCCAGCTCGGATTAAGTGTGCCACATTAGCTTGGAAGGCAGTTTATCAAGCTATTAATTTAGAAAATTAGAGAGGAGGTAAGATATGAAAGAACTAGATGTTGGTGGTGAGTATGAATATGGCTTTAAAGATGATATTGAGCCTGTTTATTCAACTGGGCGTGGCTTAACCGAAGCGATTGTTCGAGAAATTTCGGCAGCAAAAAATGAACCAGAGTGGATGTTGGATTATCGACTTCGTGCCTTTGCCTTATATGAAAAGATGCCAATGCCAAGTTTTGGTCCTGATTTGTCTAAGTTAGATTTAGCTAATATGCGCTATTTTCAACGTGCTAGTGATAATGTTGCTAGAGACTGGGAAGATGTCCCAGATAAGATTAAAGAAACCTTTGACCGACTTGGTGTTCCAGAAGCTGAACGTAAATACTTAGCTGGCTCTTCTGCACAATATGAATCAGAAGTTGTTTACCATCATATGCGTGAAGATTTTGAAAAATTAGGAATTATTTTTATGAGTACAGATGCTGCCGTCCAAGAATATCCTGAATTGGTTAAACAGTATTTTGGCAAATTGGTTCCTGCCTCTAATAATAAATTTTCAGCTTTAAATTCGGCTGTTTGGTCTGGTGGTACTTTTATCTATGTACCTAAAGGTGTGAAGACCGAGGTGCCTATTCAAAGTTATTTCAGAATTAATGCGGAGAATACAGGACAATTTGAACGAACATTAATCATTGTTGATGAAGGCGCAAGTGTTAATTACGTTGAAGGTTGTACAGCACCTAATTATTCGGCAGACAGTTTGCATGCGGCAGTCGTTGAAGTGAACGTCATGAAAGATGCCTATTGTCGGTATACAACGATTCAAAATTGGTCAGATAATGTGTATAGCTTAGAGACAAAACGTGCTAGAGCCTTAGAAAATGCGACGATGGAGTGGGTTGATGGTAACCTTGGATCAAAAGTTACAATGAAATATCCAAGTATTTATTTAGATGGTCAAGGCGCACATGGCACAATGTTGTCGATTGCGTTTGCTGGTGGGAATATCGTTCAAGATACTGGGGCAAAAATGATTCACAATGCTAAAAATACGACTTCTTCGATTGTTTCTAAATCGTTATGTAAAGATGGTGGACGAGTTGATTATCGAGGTTATTTAAAATTTGGTAGACATAGTGATGGTTCGTTTGCACATGTCGAATGCGATACAATCATCATGGATGATAAATCAGCGAGTGATACGATTCCATTTAATGAAATTTTAAATGGCAATGTTTCTATGGAACATGAAGCTAAAGTTTCTAAAATTTCTGAAGAACAATTATATTACTTAATGAGTCGCGGAATTTCTGAAGCAAAAGCAACAGAGATGATTGTAATGGGATTTGTTGAACCGTTCACCAAAGAATTACCGATGGAATACGCTGTTGAATTGAATCGTCTGATTGAGTATCAGATGGAAGGCAGTGTGGGGTAAAATAGTTTAGAATGATGTTACTTTTCCTAAAAAGTAAATAAGGGGATAATAATTAAATGATATATGCACTGGAAATAAAAGGCTTAAAAAAAGAATATGCAACGGGTGTTAAAGCGTTACGTGGTATTGATCTGGCTGTAGAAGAAGGGGATTTTTATGCACTTTTAGGGCCTAATGGTGCGGGAAAATCAACGACAATTGGTATTATTACATCTCTTGTGAATAAAACAGCGGGAACAGTGAAGGTTTTTGATTACGATATTGATACCAATTTGGTACAAGCCAAACAACAAATTGGACTTGTCCCACAGGAATTTAACTTTAATCCTTTTGAAACGGTTCAACAAATTGTTGTTAATCAGGCTGGTTACTATGGTGTTCCTCATAAAGAAGCAATGGAGCGCAGTGAAAAATATTTAAAACAGTCAGATTTATGGGAAAAACGTAATGTACGTGCACGAATGCTTTCTGGTGGGATGAAACGAAGATTGATGATTGCCAGGGCATTAATGCATGAACCTCGGTTGCTCATTTTAGACGAACCAACTGCGGGTGTAGATATTGAGTTGAGACGTGAAATGTGGTCTTTTTTAAAGGAATTGAATGAGAATGGCACAACGATTATCTTGACGACTCATTATTTAGAAGAAGCAGAAACACTTTGTCGTCATATCGGTATTATTCAATCAGGTGAGTTGATTGAAAATACGAGCATGAAAACTTTATTATCAAAATTACAATTTGAAACGTTTATTTTCGATTTAGATGTGTATGATAAAAAGCCAGAAATTATAGGGTATAAAAATTCCTTTGAAGACGCGCAAACAATTTCTATCGAAGTTGAACGAAATCAAGGTGTTAATGGGATCTTTAAACAATTTGATGAACAAGGGATAAAAGTTCTTTCTATGCGAAATAAATCGAATCGATTAGAAGAGTTATTCTTGAAAATTACGGAAGAAAAGCACCAAGTGGGGGAGAAACATGTTTAATCAATATTTTACTGCATTAAAAAGTCTCGCAATAAAAGAAACTAATCGTTATTTGAGAATTTGGGTACAGACATTAGTACCACCAGTGATTACAACATCATTGTATTTTATTATATTTGGTAAAATGATTGGTGGCCGAATTGGTGCAATGGGTGGATTTTCATATATGGAATTCATTGTACCAGGGTTAATTATGATGTCGGTGATCACTAGTTCGTATGCTAATGTATCTTCGTCATTTTTTTCTCAGAAATTTCAGAAAAATATTGAAGAATTACTAGTTGCACCAGTACCAACGCATATTATTATATGGGGATTTGTTATTGGAGGACTTGGAAGAAGTGTTTTAGTTGGGGCACTTGTCACTATTATTTCATTATTTTTTGTACCTCTTCATGTTTTTTCGTGGGTCATTATTATTATCACACTTTTGATGACAGCCATTTTATTTTCATTAGCAGGATTAATTAATGGTATTTTTGCACAGTCATTTGATGATGTGTCAATTGTACCTACGTTTGTTTTACAGCCATTAACTTATCTTGGTGGTGTTTTCTATTCTATTTCAATGTTACCACCAGTTTGGCAGGCCATCTCTAAGATTAATCCAATTGTTTATATGATTTCAGGATTTAGATATGGTTTTTTAGGTAAGACTGATGTATCACTTGCTTTATCAATGATAATTCTTATTCTGTTTATTGGTGTTCTTTACTGGATTTGTTGGTATCTTATTAATAAAGGTAGAGGTTTGAGAAGTTAGGATAGCCAATGTAATAATCCTTCTTTCTTATTAATCATTCTGTGACGGTTGATCAATAATGAATCTGGATAGCACCAAAAACAAAAGTCTTATGGCTTTTGTTTTTTTGTTAGGGTACGAAAAATGGTACCAAAGATAGATATCGTAGACTCTTTAAAAGATAGATATAAGGTATATTTTGAAAAAATGTCTGTTTTTCAAGTAAATTATTATTAAAACACTAGAATAACGTTTATACTAGCTACATATAAAACTAAAAAGGAGATAAATAATGACTATAAATAAACAATTAATTAAAGATGATTTATACGAAGCAGTAAATGGTGAATGGTTAAAAACTGCCAAAATTCCTGATGATAAACCTGCGACGGGTGGTTTTAATGATTTAGCTGATGAAATTGATAAAACTTTGATGGCTGATTTTGAAAAAATGTCAGCTGATTCTAGTGTTAAAGCACCATTAATGCAAGAATTTTTAAACTATTATGCCTTAGCAGCTGATTTTGATCGACGTGAATCAGAAGGAACCTTACCATTGAAAAAAGTTTTAGCACCTTTAGAAAATTTAACAAGTTTAGCTGATTTCGATACTAAATGGGCAGATTTTGTTCGTGCGGGTTATCCAACACCACTTGGGTTTGATGTTGATGCTGATATGAAAAATGCTAAAATTAATGCTTTATTTGTGGCAGCTCCGAGTTTGGTTTTACCAGATAAAACGTATTATGAACGAGATAATTCACAAGCTGAAGGTTTACTTAAAGCATTTAGGGCGATGATGACTAAGTTATTAGTTGCTTTAGATTATAGTGAAGAAAATGCAAATCATGTTATTACAGAGGCACTAACTTTTGATCGTAACTTAGTGCCAAATGTCAAGAGTGCTGAAGAATCAGCTGATTATAGTAAAGCGTACAACCCACAAAGTTTCACAGAATTTAGTTCACAAAGTAGTAATTTAGATTTAAAATCAATTGTTAAAAATCTTTTAAATGGGAATGAACCAGAAAAAATAATTGTGACTGAACCTAAATTTTTATCATCTATTGATGAACTCGTGAATACAACTCATTTTACAGAATTTAAAAGTTGGTTAATTGTTAAAACAGTAGGGAGTCTTAGTTCATATTTATCAGATGACTTACGTGTTATTGCTGGTGAATACGGGCGTGCATTATCTGGAAGCAAGGCACCGAAAAAACAACAAAAGTTTGCTTATTATCTAGCCATGGGAACCTATAGTGGGGTTGTGGGCGAATATTATGGATATAAATACTTTGGTGAAGATGCTAAAGCAGACGTTCAACAGATGGTTGAAAAGATGATTAATGTTTATCAAAATAGATTGGCTACTAATAATTGGTTAACAAGTACTACACGTGATAAGGCAATTTTAAAATTAAGTAAATTAGGTATTCAAGTTGGGTATCCAGATAAAATTAACCCGCTTTATCAAAAAATGCACGTTAATATGGAAAAAACATTGCTAGAGAATGCAATGGCCTTTGATAAATTAGCCACTGAAGATATGTTTAGTAAGTGGGATAAACCTGTCGATCGTGATCTTTGGGAGATGAGTGCAGCAACAGTTAATGCTTATTATCATCCCTTTAAAAATATCATTGTCTTTCCAGCGGCTATTTTACAAGCACCATTTTATAGTTTAGAGCAGAGTAGTAGTGCTAACTATGGTGGTATTGGAGCAGTTATTGCGCACGAGATTTCACATGCTTTTGATAATAATGGTGCGCTATTTGATGAGTATGGTAATTTGAATAATTGGTGGAGTGAAGCCGATTTGACCCATTTTAAAGAATTATCACAACAAATGATTACTGAATTTGACGGAACTGAATTCGCAGGCCAAAAAGTTAATGGGACTTTAACAGTTTCTGAAAATATTGCTGATGCTGGTGGGCTTAGTTGTGCACTTGAAGCGGCTAAATCTGAAGACGATACTGATTTTGAAGCATTTTTCATTAATTGGGCACAAGTATGGCGAATGAAGGCTTCAACACAGTATATGCAATTGTTATTATCAATTGATGTTCATGCCCCTGCTAAGTTGCGTGCTAATATTCAAGTTCAAAATTTAGCAGAATTTTATGATGCCTTTGATATTGTTGCAAGTGATGCAATGTATAAAGCAGTCGATGAACGCGTTAATATTTGGTAAATGATTAATTAAGACAAATTAAAAGGACATTATCAAAATGATAATGTCCTTTTTGCTGCGATTGTTTATCCGTAATACTTAAAGGTAGCATATTATAATACTTCGTTCTCTGTAATTTTTTCTTCCAAAACGTTGAAATTATATTCAGAAAGTTCATTTAAGCCATTTTTACTCTCATCAAAGAAAGCAGTTAAACTTTCAGATAACATTAGATTGATAACACGACCAGCTTCAAATTGAACTAAGATAACTGGAATATGAGCTTCTACTGCCATACCAACTTCAAACATAGTACCAGAGTCAGGTTCGTTATCTTCGTCTTCTTTGTAGTCTAAGATAGCAACAACAACGTCTGCGCGATGAACTTGGCGTGTGTCAGCTAAATAAACTGCACGTTGCCATTGTTGACTGAATTGTTCATATTGTTTACTTTGATTATCTTGGGGCAAGTAAATATTGTCACTATCAATTGTTTTGTTCTCTTTTAATGCTGCAACAACTTGAGAAACACGTTCACGTTGTTTGTCGCTAAAAAATGGACCTGCTAAATAAACTTTATTCATTAATATCGTCTCCTGGAATATATATTTGCTTTTTTAAGTATAGCATGACATTTTAAAAATGGGCACAAAAAAAGAAGACAATGAAGTCTTCTTTTTCAATTTCTAAACACCGTAAACGAATTGACCTGAATTAAAGTGGTCAGCTGAAATAACGTAAACGTTACCACTATTACGTAAAGTAAAGTTAGCTAAATCATTTAATAAGTTATTGGTTGTTTTTCCAGGTTCAGTATCGATAATTTGACCATCACTAATTAAACCAGGGAATACAGCGTCTTCGTTAATTAATAAAGTATTAACACGATGTTGCGTTAATAGAGCAAACAAATCGATTGGGTTTGTTTTGCTTGGATTAACTTCATCAAGTGAACGAGCACGATCCAATAAATGATCAATTGTTTGATTGATTAAAATTTGATTTTGATCTAACAAATCTTTTTCAATTTCTGTAGTTGTTAGGGCACTAGGTGATTTTTTAATTGTAATTTCTGAATTAACTGATTTTAATTTTGTTAATTCATGGAATAAGCTTTGATTTTTAGGTAGTCCAATAAGGAAAAGACGTTTATAAATTAATTCGGGATGGGTAACTAGGAATTTTTCAATTGCCAAGTAGTAATTTCTATTATCAATCGCTTTTTCTTCATCCTTAGTATTTAACCCATGGAGGGCGCCAGTAGGGCCATGAGTGGTCGTGGTATCTGTACTTTCAGGACCAAGAGTTGATACCATGTCGATAGGAGCATCCTCTGGGAGTTCTTGTTTCAATAAGACACCTTCTTTGAATTGATGTAATTCAAATGAATCACGGTGTAAGCTTAGGATTGTTCCTGATAATTTTGTTGCTTGTTGAGCTAATAAAGGTAAAGTGTATGCTTCAGGACCAACAATAACTTTATCTACTTCAATAGCGTGATTTAAATTAAATTTAAAGTAATCGTTAGGTGTTAAGTAAAGTGCGATACTAGGGAATTGACCGATTTTATCTGCAATTTCATTAATAAAATTAACCAATTGTGTTTCAATTAGTTCCCAAGTTTTCTTAGGTACATCCGAATGAGCTTCTTTGGCAGTTTTTAAACTAGTTTTTAGTTTTAACTGATTCTTCGCAGCAAAATTAATACCTGGATATGTTTTGATAAAGATTGATACAATGGGTTCTTCTTTGATTGTGAGTAATTTTTTCAAATTGTTATGCATTGACATAATGGTTCCCCCTTTATATGATTACCTTTAGTATAACATCATGAAAACGGTTATCCAACTTATATGGTTACGTTTTCATAAAAGGAGTAAATATGATTTATTTAGAAAAAGATAACAAAAATATTAAAAAAATGGAAGCTTACATGAAAAATAATTTTTCTTACTTAGGGATTAAGACACCAAGTCGACGTGAACTAACAAAGGACTTGATGAAAGAATCTAAGAGTTGGCCTCTAGAAGAGTTAATCTCACAAATTTTAGCTTATTATGGTCGTGAAGAAAGAGAGTATCAATATGTTGCAATCGACTTAGCACAAAAAAATCTTAAACGATTGACGGTTGATGAAGTCCAAGTATTGGTTGAGTTAATTAAGGTTAAACCATGGTGGGATTCAGTAGATGCTTTACGTAAGGTTATTAGTGACTTTTTAAAATTAAGTCCGATAAATTTTAACGATATTAGTAAGCAATTTGAAAACCATGATAATTTCTGGATGCGTCGTGTGGGTATAAATCTTCAGTTAGGCTATCGTGAAGAAACTAATCTAGCTTACTTATCAAAGATGATTTTGAATGATAGAACAACAGATGAATTTTTCATCCAAAAAGCGATTGGTTGGTCATTACGTGAGTATGCTAAGACTGATGAAAATTGGGTTATAACTTTTATTGAGAGCCATGATCTATCAAAGCTAGCTGTGCGAGAAGGACTTAAACATGTGAAGACAAAATAAAAAAGACTGATTTTATTCAGTCTTTTTTGCTTATTTTAAGGTTAAGAATTTATCTCCGGCAAGGTCTCTGTAGAAATTTGCTTTAATTGCTTGTTGATAAGGCATGTACCAAATATAACCAATTCCAAGTGTCACGATTGATAATAGGTACCAACCAACCAGACTTAACTCTATTACGAATAAATCAAATTTGTGTCCGTTCATTAATTCACGGCTTAACGTTATTTTTTTATTAATACTGATGTCAGGATGATTTGGGTTATCTGTTAAGTCTTTGTTAATCATAAAGACTTGTGAATAAGAATAGTATTTAATAATTCCTGGGACAATAAGCAAGAGAGTCCAAAGTGTACTATAAATGGTTTTGAGAATGGCGATACCAATAGATGGGAAAAATAATTCATTTGAGAAAACTTGGAAACTTTGTGTAAATGCATGTTCTGGTGTTTTTTGTGAACTGACCCAAGTTAAGAATGTATATGAAACACCTACAAGTAGAATTTGAAAAATAAGATAAAGAACAACGACAGTTGCTGAAATTATAGGACTGATAGCTGATGATTGGTTATTATTTTCAGTAGAATATAAATTCATAATGTCTGCGTACTCAGTAGAATATAAGCGAGAATAAACAATAAAAATAAGGATTGCTAGTAAGCTAACTAGGATAGCTGACTTCCAGTGTCCTTTAAGTAATGCCTTTGATTCAGATTTCAGTTGTTGTCTCGTTTTTAGTGGTTTTTCCATGATGTGTGTCTCCTTAATTGTATATGTTTTAATAATATTTTAAGCATACATTAAACCAAATATTAAGTCTATACTGACAGATTGAGAATGTGAGTATTTCAATATTTTTAGACGGTATAAAAGTGAAACAAACCAAACTTTTTGTTAGATTGTAGTAAGATGAATAGCGTAATCTATATTAATGGAAGAAGAGTGAGCTAATGGTAAATAAAATGAAGGCCATCGCAGCATTTGGAAAATTTCCGACAGAAGATAAAAATGCATTACGAGATGTCAAAATCGATAAACCGACACCTGAAAATCATGATATTCTTGTGAAGGTAACGGGTATTTCAGTGAATCCAATAGATTATAAATCAAGAATGTTAATTGATTCTGAAGAAAAATTACTTATTTTAGGTTTCGATGCAATCGGGGTCGTCTCTGAAATAGGATCAGAAGTAACACAATTTAATAGTGGTGATAAGGTTTTTTATTTAGGTGTCAATAATCGTTCAGGAAGTAATGCTGAGTATCAGCTAGTTGATGAACGACTAGTTGGAAATGCACCCAAGAAAATAACAGACAGTGAAGCAGCCGCTATGCCACTAACAGGTGTAACAGCATGGGAAGCATTATTTGAAAAATTAAATTTCATTCCAGAGAAAAATGCCAATAGTGGAAAATCAGTTTTAATTATTAATGGAGCTGGTGGTGTAGGCTCTATTGCTATTCAACTTGCTAAATGGGCTGGTTTGACTGTTATCACGACCGCTTCAAGATTAGAAACGAGCGATTGGGTTAAAAAGATGGGCGCTGATATTGTCATTAATCACCGAAAAGATTTGAAGAAACAATTAGTTAAATTAAATATTAATGAAGTTGATGGTATTCTAATATTGCACTCAACAGAAACTTATTTTGATTTAGCAGCAGATATCATCAGACCTCAGGGTATTATTACTTCAATTGTGGGCACATCTGATAATTTACCAATTGGTAAATTAAAAAATAAAAGTAATGAGTTTAAATGGCTAACAGTTTTTACTAAAGGTGTATATTACACGGCAGATATGAGCTCTCAAGGTAAAACATTAAATCGCTTAGCCACGTTATTAGATGAAGGCAAACTAAAATCAACGATGACTAAATCATTGGTGGGGATTAACGCCGATAATTTACGAACGGCTTCTGAAGTTGTTGAAAATGGTAAGATGATTGGAAAGTTTGTAATAACTGGTGAATTTAACGCGGAGGTATAAGCTATTGAGTAAAAAAGAAATTAGAAAAATGATTATTAACAAGATGGTTGATTTGGCAAAAAATAAGGTCCTTGAAAAAAGGAATCAGGAGAAGGCAATTATTGATAAAGTTTTACAATCTGAAGAATGGGAATCGGCTGATTCAATCGGATTAACAATTAGTCAATCGATTGAGTTTAGTACTAACGAATTACTATTGGCGGCACTGTCTCAAGGTAAGAGGGTGTATATACCAAAAACGATGCCTGAAAAGCAACTTGCATTTTTACCTTACTTATCTATTGAACAGGTGCTTATAAAAAGTGATTATGGACTATTAGAACCTGAATATAATGTTGCACTTGAAAAGAATAATTTAGATTTAGTGATTGTACCAGGAGTTGGGTTTAATTTAGAGAATAATCAAAGGATTGGCTTTGGCGGTGGTTATTATGATCGGTATATTGCAAAATATCAACCAAAAACAATTTCACTTTGTTTGGACGTTCAAAATGTAATTTCTGAGAAATGGACAAGTAATCAGTTTGATATTAAAATTGATAAAATTATTACAGTATAAGTTCTATTTGAATAAATCCTTAACAAAATACAGTTTAATAATATTATTTACATTAATATACGAATATAGTAAAATTGTAATTGCTCATTAATGAGATAAACACGAACAAATGTATTTATGAAAAGGAGATTTAAAATGATTAATCGCATTAAATCATATTTTGAAATTGATCAGTTACATACAACGGTTAAACGCGAAATGTTAGCTGGTTTTACAACGTTTATATCAATGGCTTACATATTATTTGTTAATCCTACGATTTTAAGTGCTTCGGGGATGGACAAAGGGGCAGTATTTACTGCAACTGCATTATCAAGTGCTTTAGGCTGTATTTTAATGGGTATTTTAGCTAAATACCCAATAGCAACAGCTCCCGCATTGGGTATTAATGCCTTTTTCTCATATTCAGTTGTTATAGGTATGGGAATTCCATGGCAAACAGCTTTAGCAGGTGTATTTGTAGCATCACTAATTTTTATTTTAATTACTATTTTTAAACTACGCGAAATGATTATTAATGCTATTCCAAGTAACTTAAAATACGCTATCTCAAGTGGTATTGGTTTATTTATTGCTTTTATCGGTTTACAAGATGGTGGCTTAATTATCGCAAACAAATCCACAGTTGTGGGCCTAGGTCCATTGACCGTTGGTACAACATGGTTAACAATCTTTGGCTTAATTGTTACTGCAATTTTAATGGTTAGACGTGTTCCAGGTGGTATTTTTATTGGGATGTTTGCAACAGTTATTCTAGGATTCATCACAGGATTAATTAAAATGCCAACACAAGTTGTTGCCGGTGCCCCAAGTTTGGCCCCAACATTTATGCAAGGCGTTAAACATATTAGTGATATTAACACGGTTCAGTTATGGGTAGTCGTTTTAACCTTCTTGTTAGTTACTTTCTTTGATACTGCTGGAACACTTGTTGGGTTAGCTCAACAAGCCGGATTCATGAAAGACAATAAAATGCCTCGTGTCGGTAAAGCTTTAGTTGCTGATTCAACAGCAATGCTTGCTGGCTCTGTTTTAGGAACATCTCCAGTTGGTGCATATGTTGAGTCTTCAGCAGGTATCGCCGTTGGTGGACGCTCAGGTTTAACGGCTGTTACAACTGGATTATTATTTATTGTCGGGATATTTTTCTCGCCATTATTATCAGTTGTAACAACACAGGTCACTGCTCCAGCATTAATTATTGTTGGTGTATTGATGGCACAATCTTTAACAAAAATCGAATGGACAAAAATGGAAATTGCAATTCCAGCATTTTTAATTGTAATTGGTATGCCATTAACTTATAGTATCTCTGACGGGATTGCTTTGGGAATGATTTTTTATCCAATTACAATGATTGCTGCTGGTCGTCGAAAAGATGTTCATCCAATCATGTACGGACTGTTCTTTGTGTTCTTACTTTTCATGTGGATTTTAAATGTTTAAATAAAATAGCAAACGTAAATGACAGATCTACTATAAACATGGTATTATTTAGACTAAGAGTTTAAAGCGAACAAAAATAATACAATAGGAATGGAGA
Organism: Dellaglioa sp. CoH-55-MRSF-7; assembly: GCF_056782235.1. The sequence continues at coordinate 110,027 of NZ_JBXAYI010000004.1, read as the reverse complement.
ATATGATGACAAGCGAAAAGATACACATTGGATTACTTTTTGGTGGTAATTCATCAGAACATGACGTTTCAAAACGTTCAGCACATAATATCTACGATGCAATGGATAAAAATAAGTACGAAGTTAGTTTATTCATGTTTACAAAGGAAGGTGTACTACTTGGAGATGCTGCTTCACGTCGCATTTTTGATGGCGAACCAGAAGCAAAAGTTGTTGAAGATGTCTTACCAACAATTGATTTTACAAATCCGTTAGCTAATATCATGAGTTTAACTGAAGTTAAAGATATTGATCTTTTTTATCCAGTTATTCATGGTAATATGGGTGAAGATGGTACAATTCAAGGATTATTTAAACTTTTAGATAAACCATATATTGGTAGTGATGTTCGTTCATCAGCAATTTCATTTGATAAAGATTTAACTAAGAAAATGTTAACGTTAAATAATATCAGAAATACTAAATATTTGGTTGTTAAGGCCAACAATCGTGCTGAAATGACTTACGCACACATTAGTAAGGAACTTGGAGAAGTTGTTTTCATTAAACCAGCTAACCAAGGATCATCAGTTGGTATTCATAAGGCACATAACGAAAAAGAATTCCTTGAAGGTATAGAAGATGCATTTTTATATGACACAAAGCTTTTAGTTGAAGAATCAATCGAAAATCCTGATGAAATTGAATGTTCAATTCTTGGAAATACTGATTTAAAAGCTTCAAAATTAGGTGCAGTTATCGTACCTAAATCTGATGTATTTTACGATTACAATAATAAATTCGTTGATGCTTCAGGTGTGGAATTTGAAATGCCTGTTGAATTACCAGATGAATTAACAAAAGAAATCCAAGACATGTCATTACGTGCTTTTGAAGCATTGGGTTGTCGTGGTTTAGCACGAATTGATTTCTTAGTTAAAGATGGTATTCCATATCTTGGTGAACTAAATACGTTACCTGGATTCACAAACATTTCGCTTTATCCACAATTGTGGGAAGTTTCAGGAATTGGTTATTCAGAATTAATTGATAAATTAATCCAATTAGCATTCGACGAACATGCCGCTGTTAAAGAATTACATTATGACTTTACTGAATTACCTGAAATCTAAATTTTAAGAAGATTATTAGTCTGGAGACAGCACTAGTAATCTTTTTTATTTGAGTGAAGGAGAGAATAGAATATGGAAAGATGCCCATGGGCCCAATCGGGTAATCAGTTAATGCAAGATTATCATGATGAAGAATGGGGAAAGCCGCTTTATGGCGATCAACAACTATTCAGATTATTGAGTTTAGAATTAATGCAAGCAGGGTTGAGCTGGAAGACCGTTTTAAATAAACGTAATCATTTTAATCACGCTTTTGAAAATTTTTCAATTTACAAAGTTAGTCAATTTGATGAAGATAAAATTGCGGAACTAATGGAAAATGCAGATATTATTCGAAATAAGCAAAAAATTATCGCTATTATCGCGAATGCACAGGCGATCATAAGAATGAACCAAGATGGGCAATCATTTGATTCATTTTTATGGGAATTTGTAGCAAATAAACCAATTAATAATCTCTGGCGACATGCAGAGGATGTTCCAGCTGAAACCGACATTTCAAAAAAGTTATCTAAAGAATTGAAGAAATTAGGGTTTAAGTTTGTTGGTCCTAAAATTATTTATTCATTGATGCAAAGTATGGGTATGGTAGATGACCATATTACTTTATGTAAATTCAAGACAAAATAAAAAGAAATTAACCAATTATGGCTAATTTCTTTTTTTATTTTTTAAGATTATTTTTAAGAGCAGGTGTGTTATTTAAATCTGTTCGAACAACTAAGACATCAGAAACAGCAACTCGAGTTACGTATTCTGTAACTGAACCAATTAATAATCGTTCGACTGCATTCAATCCAGTAGCGCCGATCACAATTAAATCAATATCTAAATTAATAGGAACATTTTTAGCAATAACTACTTTTGGAGAACCATACTCAATTGAGTAGTCAACATTCTTAAGACCAGCTGCTTTTGCTTGTGCAATATACTTATTCAATGTCTCTTTTGCTGTATCACTAACTTGTTCAACCATTGACGTATCAAAACTTGAGATATTTTGGAATGCTCTAGTGTCAATAACATGCAAAAGATGAAGTGTAGAATCTTCGCCATTTCTTAAAGCTACTTGTACTGCTTTTTCGAATGCTAATTTTGCTTCATCAGAACCATCTACAGGAACTAAAATATTTTTATATTGTTGTAACATGGTCGGCCACCTCTTTCTTTTATATACCTCTATTTTACGACAAAACGAATGAAAATAGAAGTAAAAACGGTTACAAAGTTAGATTAATGCATAAAAAAAGATAAAATAATTGTTAAAGCACCAACCGTAAGGCAGGCTAGAGTAACTAGTATCCCACAAAATATGGGTATAAAAATGATTACTGAAATTAAGCCAACTAAGCTTTCAATACAGATAATTAACCCAAAGACAAGTAGTATTGAGCTTAGCACCTGGTTTGACTCAGGTTTAAATATCATAAAATTTTTGTTGCGATGTGAGAATAAGTAATAGCCGATAGTCAAGAGTAAGAGTGAAAGAACGGCTAAAAGTATCCGAATTAACATTTAAAGACTCCTTTATTCTTAATAAAAAAAGTCTGAGCAAACATAGTTTGCCCAGACCATCAAAGCAAAAGCTTTGGAATATCCGCGTAGTGCCGTTAATCATCTTCGTGAGTTGAGCCCGCAGTGAAGCAGGTGGCATCGACTGTACTAGCCTCTAACTACCAAGTGAAAAGGCTTGAAATTAGCTAGCCTATCAAGTTGACGCCTAGGTATAATTATTTGTTCGGTCAACATTCTAATAAGATAACGCGTACACTTCAGAACTTCATCTTTAATATAGCACAGACTTTTAAAAGGTGCAACAATTATGATGTAAGCGGCAACAAATCATCTTTTTGATGGATGTAATTTACTATATTGTTCTTTAAGTCCTTGTTCATAACGCCCGTTTGCTTTAGGCTCATAATAATTAGCATCTTTCAATTTATCTGGAAGATATTGTTGGGCAACCCAATCATTTGGATAGTTATGTGGAAATTTATAACCAATACCATGACCTAAATCTGCAGCACCTTTGTAATGTGAATCTTTTAAATGAGCAGGAATATCTCCAAAACCACCTTTTTCAATATCAGCAATTGCATTATTTATGGCAACATTTGCCGAGTCTGATTTGGGTGAGAGGCAGAGATCAATTACTGCGTTAGACAGAGGTATTTTAGCCTCTGGAAAGCCAATTTTTTCTGCCGCCTGTACAGCAGTTAAGGTTCTAGCACATGCTGCAGGGCTACTTAATCCGACATCTTCGTATGCCATTGTGATTAAACGCCTTGCAATTGTAGGTAAATCACCAGCAAGAATTAAACGTCCTAAGTAATGTAAAGCCGCGTTAACATCGGAACCTCTTACTGATTTTTGAAAAGCAGAAATAACATCATAGTGAGCATCGCCATCTTTATCATGGGTTAATGCTTTTCTTTGTAGACACTCTTCTATGACTGATAGTGATAAGGTAATGACACCTGAACTATCAGGTGGGGTTGACTTAGCAGCTAGTTCAAGTGCATTCAAAGAACTACGTAAATCTCCGTTGGTTGCTCGCGCTAAGTGTAACCGTGCATTAGCTTCTAAATTAATATTAAGATTTCCGAGACCAATATTTTTATCTACTAGTGCACGATCAAGTGCAGTTTCAATATCATTTTCGTCTAAAGGTTTAACTTCAAAGATTTGTGTTCGACTTCTAATAGCTGGATTGATGGTAATGTAAGGATTTTCTGTTGTTGCACCGATTAAAATAATTTGGCCACTTTCTAAGTGGGGTAATAAGAAGTCTTGTTTAGGTTTCGTTAATCGATGGATTTCATCTAAAAGTAAAATAACAGTACCGCTCATTTTTGCTTCTTCAGCTACGATTTCAAGGTCTTTCTTAGAATCAGTTGCAGCATTTAATTTACGAAATGCATACTGAGTTGATCCGGCAATAGCACTGGCGATACTCGTTTTACCAGTGCCAGGTGGTCCGTATAAAATCATAGATGAAAGCAGTTTTGCTTCGACCATTCGTTTGATAATTTTACCTGGACCAACAAGGTGTTGTTGGCCAACGACTTCTTCAATTTTAGTTGGTCGCATTCTGAATGCAAGTGGTTGTAACATATGTGGCTCCTTTCACGTTGATTACTAAAGAATAGTATAGCATATTGCATAAATTTAATTGGCACAATGGATTGCAAATATGAAGGATTAATTCAAATATTTGGTACAATGTAATAGACAAATGAGGAGGCACAATGATATGAAACTAGATGCAATCGGATTACAAATTCAGGAAGAAAAGCTCGCACCTCTACTTAGAAAATCGTTGATAGGATTAGAGCGAGAAACTCAAAGAGTGAAGAATACGGGAGTGCTGAGTTCAACTGATCATCCTGAATCATTAGGAGATAGATTTAAACATCCTTATATAAAAACAGATTTTGGCGAATCACAAATGGAATTTATCACGCCACCAATTGAGGGGGCTGATAATGTTATTAACTATCTAGATGCCATTCAACAAGTCGCAACACAAGAATTGGATAGTGATGAACAGTTATGGCCATTGAGTTCAATTCCTAAATTACCAGTGGATGAATCTAAAGTAAGAATAGCGCATCCAGATGAATTAGGATTTATATACCGAAATAAATTAGCAGAAAAGTATGGAAAAAAACGTCAACTTTTTACGTCTGTACATCTTAATTTTAGCTTTCCAGAAAAAGTAATTCAGATTTTATTTGATTCTGAGTTTCATAGTTATTTTAATTCTTATATAGAATTTCATAATTACGTCTATTTAAAAATTGGACGCAAATTTATGGAAAAGAGTTGGCTTACAACTTACTTGTTTGGAGCAACACCAATTGTTGAAAGTACTAATTATAATGCTTGTCATCCGGTTAGAAGTGTTAGAAACAGTGAATTTGGCTATACCAATATTGATAGTTCAGTTCAAGCTTCTTATCGATCAATTAACTCATACGTTACGTCACTTAATAAGATGGTCCAGAATGGTAAATTGTTATCATTTTCTGAATATTATGGAGATGTACAATTTAAATCAGCTACTAAAAAGGAAGATACATTAATTTCATCTGGTGTTAATTATATTGAACTCCGTGGATTTGATGTTGATCCATTTTCTCGTGTTGGTATTCAAGGTGACACAATTAAGTTTATTCAATTATTAGCGGCTTACTTTCTAATGACGCCAGATATGGCAGAAAATGAAGTTGATGATATTATATTTAAAGCGAAACAATTAAAAAATGAGGTGGCAATAGAAGACCCTAAAACAACCTCGATTGTTAAAAATGCTGCAATAAAACTGCTGAACGAATTAATTTTATTTAATGATAATTTTTATCTAGATAAAAATTTAGAGGATACATTAGTTCAATTTAAATTACAATTTGAACGACCTGAATTGAGTCTGAGTGCAAGGATAGTTGATGAAGATATTAATAAATCGTTGGCTGATTTTGCAATGGAACAAGCAAAATCTAATAAGATAAAGTATCAGTCACAGTTAAGTTCATTGATTGGCTTTAACTGTTACTCGAAAAATACGCAGCTTATTTTAGCAGCGTTGATAAAAAGAGGGTCTTATTTTGATCTTGTTGACAGTGATTTGGACGTCATACGGGTGAACGGACATCTTCTGCAAAATGGGGTAATTTCTGATTTAGATACCAGTGTTTTAAACAAAATTGCATATGACAAGCAAACAACTAAAAAAATATTGGGCAACCTTGATATTAAAGTTCCTAGTAGTATTAATGTACACACTTTAGATGAAGCTATGAACTATTATGCAGATGTAGTCAACAAAGCATTAGTTATTAAGCCAAGATTCATAAAGAGCAGTCAAGCAACACATGTATTTCGAGTGGCTCCGACGTTAAGCGAGTATAAAGAAGCCGTTAAACGTATCTTATCAATTGATACACAAGTTTTAATTGAAGAAATTACTGTTGGGTCAGTCTATCGATTTATGATTGTAGGTGGCCATGTAAAGGGTATTGTTGAAAGATTACCAGTTAGTGTAGTTGGCGATGGACGAAAGACGTTGGCACAGTTAATTACAATAAAAAATGCACAAGTAGAACGTACTAGTCAAGGTCCATGGTATCCGCTTAAATTGTCAGAAGTTGAACATCAAACAATAGCATCACAAGGTATTACTGAATCAACTGTTATTTCAAGAGGGTCTGAAGCAATCATTAGATATGATAGTAATTTTTATTCGGGTGCAAATCAAAATGAAGTTAGCAATCAAATGGACGAATCATATATAGCGTTAATTGAAGGTTATGCAAAACGTTTAAAAATGACGATGGGGGCAGTTGATGTGGTTATTCCTAACTTGTATATAGCATATGACTATAGACATAGGGATGCTTTAACCGTTCTTTCAATTGAAACGGCTCCTGATTTATCGATAAATTCGTTTCCTAATTTTGGAGATAACCAGCCTATTGCTAATGAAATAGTAAAGATTTTAGAAACCAAATAAAAAACTTAAACTACACTTAATATAAAAGTGTTAGTTTAAGTTTTTATGCTAATCGAATAAATTTTCAAAAAATGATTTTTTCTTTTCTGGCGTTTCAACTTGTATAATTGGATATTTTTCATTAATATCAATAACAGATTCATTAATCGCATTTTTTTCAGAAGCGACAACTAGCCCCATAATTTCAACCCCATCAGGAGTATCATTATTTGATGTTAATGTAAATTTAACATCATGCTTATGCGTTAAGGTGATGTATGGGGCTAATATATTCTGATCAATTGTACCATTAAGTAGAACATGATAGTCGGGATGTTCAAGTAGTTCTTTTTCAAATCCAGCCATATTTTTAGATGCTGTTACCTCAGCAACAGTCATTGCTAGGCTGACCCGCTCTCTAAATGTCCCTAAGTACTTTCTTTGTTCATCGGGATGAAGTTGAGGTGTTCCGTAAAGGCCAGATTGAAGATGTGGATCTAAGTTATTTTCAGTCATGGAGTTGACCACCTTTCAGTAAGTTATGAATTTAGCATACCATGTTTGATACAAAAGGAGAGAGCGAAATGTTTATAAAAGATGATTTTTTAATTTTTAAAGATCAAACATTAGACGGACGATTAAAAAAAATAAAGACAATTATTGATCCCAAATTCGAAAAGGTGGGAGCTGAACTACTACCTTTTTTAGAAGAACAATTAGGAATTAAAATGTATTTGCACATTGCAAAACATGCTAGAAGATCAAAAAATCCACCGCCTGATACTTGGATGGCTTTTAGCGAGAATAAACGTGGCTATAAAATGATGCCACATTTTGAAATTGGTTATTGGGATGATCGGTTATTTATCTGGTTATCTGCATTAGCAGATATTAAAGACAAAAGCTTGTATGAAGAGGGCGTTTCTGAATCAATAATAATGATTCAGAAACTAGAAGATACTTTCGTGTGGTCAGTGGATCATACAAATAAAGAGACGGGTACTTTAGCAAACACAATAACACTTACTGATAGTCAAAAGTGGAGTAGTGTACAAACTAAAGAACTATTGATTGGACAGAATTTAGCTATTGAAGATGAGTTTTTTAGCTTAAATGAATATAAACAACTAAACGACTTGAAAAATACATTACTGCCACTAATTGAAATCTATAAAATATGGACAAAAAAAACATCTCATTAAGAATGAGATGTTTTTTAATTTGAAATTATAATTTGTTGTAGTATTCAACGATAAGTGATTCGTCGATATCTGCTTCAAGTTCTTCACGTTCTGGTAAACGAGTTAATGAACCCTCTAATTTATCAGCATCAAATTGTACGAATTGTGGACGGCCAACTAATGCTTCCATTGCGTCTTTAACAATTTGTAAACTCTTTGATTTTTCACGTAATGAGATTACTTGACCGATTTCAACTGCGTATGAAGGAATATCAACGCGGTTGCCATCAACAGTAATGTGACCATGGTTTACCAATTGACGAGCTTGGCGACGAGTAGAAGCCAAACCTAAACGATAAACAACGTTGTCTAAACGACCTTCAAGTAAGATCATGAAGTTAACACCATGTTTACCTTCGCGAATTGTACCAGCTTTAATAAATAAGTTAGCAAATTGACGTTCTGATAAACCGTACATCATACGAAGTTTTTGTTTTTCTCGTAATTGTAAACCATATTCTGATAATTTACGGCGATTGTTTTGACCATGATCACCGGGTGCATAAGGACGACGAGCTAATTCTTTACCAGTACCTGTTAAAGAAAGACCTAATCGACGTGAAACTTTCCAACTTGGGCCAGTATAACGTGACATATATAAATTCCTCCAATATTTGTTTTGGAGTAAAATAATCCTTTGTGAACTTAGTATTCGTGCAGTTTGTTTTGCAATGTTCACCTTTGCAGCTGAAAGGGTACTAATTGAACCAAGACAATTGGGCAACAAACTGTTGACGAGCTTACCGTCCACCGCTGCATTATTTTACACAAGACTCATCATACTGTCTTTTTAAACTAATGTCAATTTGTTTTCACGTTTGTTTACATAATAAAAAGAATGTATATAATTAATAACATTAATTTCTATAAATAATAGATAAAAGCTAGTGAACGCTTTAAAGGTCTATGATATAATGATTAGAAGCATAAAATTTGAATGTGAAAAGTAAATATAAATTTTAGTAAGCTAAAGGCGGGATTAGGATATGACACAGATTTTTGTTGGAATAATAGTAGTAGCCATTATTATCTATGCAACAGCGTTTTTTCTTCAGAAACGCAATGAAAAAAAATTCGAAACATTTCGTGATCAAGTAAAGGTTATTGCTCATTCTGAAGTTGAACAACAGCTTCAGTTAACGAAGGATTTGGGGTTAACAGGTGAAAGTCTTAAAACATTTTCAGCATTACAATCAGACTTTAAAGAAGTGCAAAATGCAAAATTGCCTAAAATTTCGACACAAATTAATGAAGCATATGAAGCAAACTCGAAATATCAATTTCTTTCTAACCGTCAATTAGCGGCAGAAATAGAAGTAAAATTAATTTCAAGTGAAAAAACACTTAAAGGGATTGAAAAAGCATTAACGTCGTTGAAAGAAAGTGATGAAAGTAATCATCAAGCTGTTGATTCACTTGAAAAAAAATATCAGGATTTACGTAAAACATTATTATCAAAGAACTTTTCGTATGGACCTAGTATCGATAAACTTGAGGATAAACTAACTGGTCTTGAAGATGATTTTGACCGTTTTTCAACATTAACGAGTGCTGGAGATCATGATACGGCTGAAAAAGTTTTAAGTAAGTTAAGAGAAGATACAACTTCGTTAGAAAAGATTCTTGATGAGATTCCACCACTATATAAAAGTTTGAAGAACGAATTTCCAGATCAACTTGCTGAATTACAATCTGGTTACATGAAATTAACGGATGAAAATTATAATTTTCCAGTGGGGGATGACATCCCTAAACAAATAGACGAAATTCAAACACGTGTTGACGAAACATTACTTAAATTAGAGAACCTAGAAGTAGCGTCAACAATTGTTGCAGTTAATGACATGGCTAATCAAATTGATTATTTATATGATGTTATGGAAAAAGAGTTGGCCGCAAAAGATAAGATAGAAAAGCAAGAAGAAAGTTATCGTAAATTCATTGATCATGCTGAAAAACAAAGTCAAATGCTTTTAGTTGAATTAGATAGATTGGGTCAAAATTATGAATTAAGTCATAATGAATTAGAAGACGCGCAAAAATTAAATCAACAAATTAGGGACATTGATGCACAACATGATACTGATAAAGCGGTTATTGATTCTGGTGAAGCAATTTATAGCGAGATGGCTGAGCGAGTTGAACAAAACTCTAAGTTGTTAGAAAAAATTGAATCTGAACAACAAAAAATTGATGCTAGTATTCAGGATTTACGTAGCAATGAAAAAAAGGCCAGCGCAACAATTCAAAGATTTGATATTGAATTACATCAAATTAAAAGACAAGTTGAACAGGTTAATCTTCCAGGACTACCTAATGATTACTTAGATTTTTTCTATGTTGTTAGTGATGAAATTGAAGAAGTTGAAGTAGCAATTGGTAAATTAAGAATTAACATTGAAAAAATTGCAAAACAAATTATCGATATTGAAGCAGATCTTGAAAGTTTAGAAGATAAGACACACGATCTTATTGATAGTGCATCGTTATCTGAGAGTTTACTACAATATGCGAATAGATTTAGAAATTCGAATGAAGAGATTGCAATTGCATTTGAAAAGGCAAAGCAATTATTTAATAATGATTTTAATTATGCAGCTAGTTTGGAAACAATTGCGACTGCATTAGATAAAGTAGAGCCTGGTTCATATAAAAAAATAGAGAAACAATATTATGATAATATGGAAGACAGCTTTGAAATTGAATAGTAACTATATTAAGTGGGGACTAGGGCATTAATTTGTTCAGTCGCCACTTTTATATTCTATAAAGAAACACCAGGGATGAATAAAAAGTGTCAATCTGGTACGAAGTATATTATAATGAGAAAAGTATTTTTCAGAAAAGAAGGTAACTAATGATTTATTTTGATAATAGCGCAACAACAAAAATAACGCCCGAAGTTTTAGATACATATAATAAAGTTAGTGACCAAGTATGGGGTAATCCATCTAGCCTAAATAACTTAGGTGAGATAGCTCATAATTTATTAGAGCAGTCACGCCAACAGATCGCAAGCTTATTAAATGTATTTGAAGATGAAATATTATTTACTGGAAGTGGAACTGAAGGTGACAATTGGGTAATTAAAGGAACGGCTATGGCAAAAATGAACCATGGTAAGCACTTAATTACGACAACCGTTGAGCATCCTGCTGTTATGAATACAATGGCTCAGCTGGAACAGCTTGGTTTTGAGGTTACCTATTTGCCAGTTGATGATGAGGGGCGAATTAGTATTGATGATTTAAAGGCTGCTTTGAGATCTGATACTATTTTAGTTTCAGTTATGGCAGTTAATAATGAAATTGGAACCATTCAGCCTTTAGTTGAAATTGGGGACGTACTAAAAGATTATCCAACAGTTCATTTTCATGTGGATGCTGTTCAAGCCATTGGTAAAGGTGTGCAAGAAGCTTTTATGAGTGACAGAGTAGATTTTGTAACGTTCTCTGGGCATAAATTTCATGCGCCACGTGGAGTAGGGTTTATTTACAGTAAAAGAGGTCGTCACATTGAACCACTTCTTACAGGTGGTGGACAAGAACATAACTTACGTAGCGGAACTGAAAATGTACCTGCAATTGCTAGCATGGCAAGAGCATTGCGATTATTATTAACAGATGAAACTAAGATGGTGATGAAACAAAAAGCTGTTAAAGAATTAGTTTTCAACCATATTAGTAAGTTTGATAAGATTACAACTTTTTCAAAATTACAATCAAATTTTGCGCCACATATATTGTGTTTTGCAATTGAGGGTGTTCGTGGCGAATCAATTGTTCATGCATTTGAAAGTGAAGGAATATATATTTCAACTACAAGTGCTTGTTCATCAAAGAAAAATCAAGCATCTGGCACATTATTAGCAATGAATGTGCCAGAACCGCTTGCTAAATCAGCCGTTCGAATCAGTTTTGATGGAAATAATACGCTAGAAGAAGCAAAAGAATTTAATCGTATTTTTGATATTTTGTATCATAAATTTGAAAAAATTAATTCTAAATAATGAGAGGATGTCGACATGCAATATACAGAGATAATGGTTCGTTATGGCGAACTATCAACAAAAGGAAAAAATAAGAGGAACTTTATTGATCGCCTAGGAACAAACGTTCGAAATAGTTTACATGGTTTTGATGATTTAGTTGTTAAAGCAAATCGTGATCGGATGCACATTAATTTAAACGGTGACGACAGCGAATTAGTTATGCAACGTTTATCACAGGTTTTTGGGATTCAAAATTTTTCACCTGCAATTCGCGTTGAACAAGATATGGATTTAGTTAAAGAAACAGCTGTAGCAATGATTAGTGAGCAATTTGTTGAAGGGACAACATTTAAAGTTAACACACGTCGTTCTGATCATGATTTTGAATTAGATACTAATGAGTTGAATGACGAACTAGGTGGCTGGATTTTAGATCACGTGCCTGGCATTACTGTTAAAATGAAACAGCCTGATATTATTTTACGTGTTGAAGTTCGTTCAAATGGGATTTTCTTATCTTCTGAAACGCGTCAGGGTGCTGGTGGTTTACCCGTTGGTACTGCTGGTAAAGGGATGTTAATGTTATCAGGTGGAATTGATTCGCCTGTTGCAGGGTACCTTGGTATGAAACGTGGTGTTTCAATGGAGATGGTTCATTTCTTCAGTCCACCATATACAAGTGAACAAGCTTTAGCTAAGGCTAAAGAACTAACAGTTAAATTGACACCTTATGTTGGAACGATTCAATTTATTGAAGTTCCTTTTACTGAGATTCAAGAGCAAATTAAACATGATGTACCAGAACCATATTTAATGACCATAACACGTCGTTTCATGTTACGTTTAACTGAAAAAATTGCCGAATTACGTGGTGGATTAGCAATCTTTAATGGAGAATCATTAGGCCAAGTTGCTTCTCAAACACTTGAAAGCATGGTTGCAATTAATGACGTTACAACAATGCCAATTATTCGACCAGTCGTTTCAATGGATAAAAATGAAATTATTGATGTTGCTAAAAAAATTGATACATTTGAACTTTCAATTAAACCATTTGAAGATTGTTGTACAATTTTTGCCCCACCAGCACCTAAAACAAAGCCTCGTTTAGACCGTTCAAGGGAATTTGAAGCTCGTTTGGATATCGATGGCTTAATGGAACGTGCATTGGCAGGTGTCAAGGTTAGCAAGATTCGTGTTGGCGAAGAATATTTAAATGAAAATAGTGAATTATTCGCAGAATTACTATAGTAGCACTTTAAAAGATTAGACAAATCGGTCTAATCTTTTTTTGTCCAATCAAATAAGTCGCTTCTTAAACAGTAATTGAGTAAGATAGAGATAAATAAAGAAAGGGTGGTCAATTATGAAAGTAACTCGTCATGGTAGTGAAATGGATACAGTTGGGGAAGCACCAAAAGTAGGGGAAGTTTTTCCTACAGTTAATGCGTACGATGAAAATGATCAAGTTGTAACATTACCTAAAAGTACAGGTAAAAAATTAGTATTAAGTGTTGTTCCAAGTATTACGACAAGTGTTTGCAGTATAGAAACAAAACGTTTTAATATGGAAGCAGATAATTTTAGAGATATCGAATTTATTACCGTATCTGATGATTCAAAAGAAGATCAAAAAAATTGGTGTGCCGCTGAGGGTGTAAACAATTTACAATTGCTTCATGCAGATAAGGGGAATTTTGCGAAAGTTACTGGATTAGATGTTCCGGAATTTGGTCATATGGCTCGAATGGTTTTCATTTTAGATGAAACTGGACATGTTATTTATGAAGAACTGGTTACGGAAATCTCAAATGAGCCAGACTACGCTAAACTACTTGAAGAATTAAAAAAATAAAATATTGACGATTTTCAGAATAAACGCTAAAATGTGACTACAGACAAAGAATGAGAACACCAGTCATTTCAGAGATAAAATGCTAGGCTGAAACATTTTAATTAGACATTATGGTGGTAGCTCAGGAGTCGTTATTCTGAAATTAAGTAGGAATAACCGGACATTATTGTTCGTTAAAAAGTAATTAAGAGGGGTTAAAACCCAATTTAGGTGGTACCACGGCACTGTCGTCCTAAAACAGAAATGTTTTTTGATGACGGTGTTTTTTTATGCCTAAAATAAAATTGATAGATGAAAAGGAGAACTCATGACAAAAGAAGTTGAATTATCAACAAAATATGATCCAAGTCAGGTTGAACCTGGCCGTTATGAAGAATGGTTGAAAAAAGATTTATTTAAACCTAATGCTAATCCAGAAGCAAAACCTTATTCAATCGTTATTCCACCGCCTAATGTTACTGGTAAATTACATTTAGGCCATGCTTGGGATACAACATTACAAGATATTTTAATTAGACAAAAAAGAATGCAAGGCTTTGATACGCTTTGGTTACCAGGAATGGACCATGCTGGAATTGCAACACAAGCAAAGGTTGAAGCTAAACTAGCTGAACAAGGTGTGACGCGTTATGATTTAGGCCGTGAGAAATTTGTACAACAAGTTTGGGATTGGAAAGATGAATACGCTGATGTTATTCATAAGCAATGGGCTAAAATGGGATTATCACTCGATTATAGTCGTGAACGTTTCACATTAGATGACGGCTTGTCAGATGCCGTAAAAAAAGTCTTTGTTAATTTATATAATAAAGGATTAATCTATCGTGGCGAATACATTATTAATTGGGATCCTAAAGCAAGAACCGCTTTATCAGATATTGAAGTCATTCATCAAGATGATGAAGGTGCTTTTTATCATGTTAAATATCCATTCGCTGATGGTTCTGGATTTATTGAAATAGCGACAACACGTCCAGAAACGATGATGGGCGATGTCGCTGTTGCTGTTCACCCTGATGATGATCGTTACAAAGATATTGTTGGTAAAAAAGTCATTCTACCACTTGTTAACAAAGAAATTCCTATTATTACAGATCATTATGTTGATATGGCATTTGGGACAGGGATGGTTAAAATAACACCTGCTCATGATCCTAATGACTTTGAAGTAGGTAATCGCCATGACTTACCTCGTATTAATACAATGAATGAAGATGCAACAATGAACGAAAATGCTGGTAAATATGTTGGCATGGACCGTTTTGAAGCACGTAAAGCAATTGTTAAAGATCTTGAAGCTGAGGACTTAATGATTAAGATTGATCCAATTACACATAGTGTTGGTCATTCTGAAAGAACTGGCGTTCAAGTTGAGGCCCGTTTATCAACACAATGGTTTGTTAAAATGAAACCACTCGCAGAAGAAGCTTTGAAATTCCAACAAGGGGATGACAAAGTTGGATTCGTCCCAGAACGATTTGAAAATACATTTACACAGTGGATGGAAAATGTTCATGATTGGGTTATTTCACGTCAATTATGGTGGGGACATCAAATCCCAGCTTGGTATCATAAAGAAACTGGCGAAATGTACGTTGGTGAGGTTGCACCAACTGATATCGAAAATTGGGAACAAGATAATGATGTCTTAGATACGTGGTTTTCAAGTGCTTTATGGCCATTTTCAACAATGGGTTGGCCAAATACTGATGCACCTGATTTTAAACGTTATTTCCCAACTAATACGCTTGTCACAGGATATGATATTATCTTCTTCTGGGTATCACGAATGATTTTCCAAAGCTTAGAATTTACAGATGAACGTCCATTTGAACACGTTTTGATTCATGGATTAATTCGTGATGAGAATGGCCGTAAAATGAGTAAATCACTTGGTAATGGGATTGATCCAATGGACGTTATTCAAAAGTATGGAGCAGATGCACTTCGTTGGTTCCTATCTAATGGATCTGCACCAGGACAAGATGTTCGTTTTAGTTACACTAAAATGGATGCTTCTTGGAACTTTATTAATAAAATTTGGAATGCTAGTCGATTTGTTATTATGAATTTAGATGGTGTGGATAAAATTGAATTACCAGCTAAATCAGAATGGCAGCTTGCTGACAAATGGATATTAAGCCGATTAAATACAACTGTTTCTGAAGTTACACGCTTATTTGATGTCTTTGAATTTGGTGAAGCTGGTCGTGCTCTATACAATTTCATCTGGAATGACTTCTGTGATTGGTATATTGAAATGAGTAAAGAAAATCTTAATGGTGAAGATCTGACAGTTAAGCAAAATACACAACAAATTTTGGCTTATGTTTTAGATCAAACATTGAAATTGCTTCATCCAATTATTCCATTTGTAACTGAAGAACTTTGGTTAACAATGCCTCATGAAGGGGAATCAATTGTTGTTGCAGATTACCCAGTGGTTCATCCAGAATTTGAAGATGAACAATCAGTTATTGATATGAACAATTTAATTGAATTAATTCGTGCTGTTAGAAATAATCGTGCAGAAGTAAATGCACCTATGTCCAGTGCAGTTGATTTATTGATTAAAACAACTGATGAAAAAACAAAGATTATTTTTGAAGACAATCAAGAATTTATTCAACGATTCTGTCATCCTAAGGAACTTCAAATCAGTTCAAATGTTGTTGCTCCTAAGCTAGCAATGACGTCTGTAATTACGGGAGCAGAGATTTATATGCCACTTGCTGAACTAATTGATTTGAATGACGAAATTGTTCGTTTGGAAAAAGAAGTTAAAAAACTTGATGTTGAAGTTGTGCGTGGAACTAAAAAATTAGGCAATGAAAAGTTTGTTGCTAGTGCACCTGAGGCAGTAGTTACAAAAGAAAAAGAAAAATTAGCAGATTACCAAATTAAATTAACAGCAACTAAGGAAAGAATTTCTGATTTAAAAGCAGAAGTTTAATCTAACAAAATAGACTTATTTCGGGTACAATATACCTGAGATAAGTCTATTTTTTTTAGAAAGCGGGACGGAAAATTGATCACAACTTACGAAGAGGCACTCAATTTTATTCATGGGCGAACAAAATTTAAAAAAAGTCCATCTTTGAATAGAATGCGAGCATTTATGGAACGCTTAGATAACCCACAAGGTAATATCGCGATGATTCATGTTGCTGGAACGAATGGAAAGGGCTCAACAGTTGCATTTTTACGTGAATTATTAATTGCACAAGGGTTGAATGTAGGAACTTATACTTCACCATTCATTGTTAAATTTAATGAACGTATTTCCTTAAATGGACAGATGATTGATGATACCGCCCTTTTACATTTAGTAAATGTCGTGAAACCAGTTGTTGATCGAATGGATATTGAACTAGCCGATTTTGAGGGGGGACCAACTGAATTCGAAATTATTACTGCAATGATGTTTGTATACTTTGGCAGCATAAATCCTGTAGATATTGTAGTTGTTGAAACGGGCTTAGGCGGGAAGTATGATTCAACTAATATTATTGATCCAATTATTTCAGTTATTACAACAATTGGTCTAGATCATATGAAAATATTAGGTAATACAATTGAAAAGATAGCGCAACAAAAAGCAGGTATCATTAAACGTAATCGGCCTATTATCGTTGGTAGAGTAACTGATGAAGTCTTTAGCGTGATTAATAATGAGGCTAAATTAAAAAATAGTCCTATTTTTCGATTAGGAGTGGATTTTAATGCTAAATCTGAGGGAACAAAATCATCATGGGAAGAAATTTTAACGTATACGTCGAATAAATTGAATATTAAACAACTTTCTGTGCCATTATTAGGTGAATTTCAAGATGAAAATGCAGCAACAGCAATTGCTACTTTTGAGAAGGTTGCTGAAATTCAGGGATGGGCCATTAGTCCTAAATCAATTAGGCAAGGTATTTCAGAGACACGATGGCCAGGACGTTTTGAAAAAGTAAATGATGAACCGTTAGTTATTTTAGACGGTGCGCACAATAGCGCAGCAGTGGATCGGATTACGCAGTTGCTTAAAACGCATTTTCAAGATAAAGAAATCACAATTATTTTTGCAGTACTAGCGGATAAGCAAGGCAAACAAATGCTGGAAAAATTAGCTGCAGTTCCTCATGTACGAGTTATACTAACTCAATTTTCAGGGCCACGTCTAGTAAGCAAAATAGATGATTTCAACGTTAATAAGTTTGATAATGTCTCCATTCAAGAAAGTTGGAAAGAGGCATTAGTTCAAAGTGTTGGCGAAATGTCTTCTGATGATTTATTACTTGTGACAGGATCGTTGTACTTTATTTCGGAGGTTCGTAGTTATTTTGTATCAGAATAATTTAAATAAGTGAATTTCTCGTATTTAATAAAAAATAGGAGGAATCACCATGTCACTTATTTCTAGTTGCTCAAATGAATATCTACTGGAACAAATCCAAAAGTATCAATGTGATAATTTATCAGATAAAGAGCTTTTGACGGTTGTTTTTAGTTTATTATTAACGAACCCTAATGATGTTGGAAAGTGTGTTAATAATTTTTCTTCACGTTACCAATCTTTAAGCCAACTAAAAAAATGTTGTTTAAAAGATTATCAGTTATTGATGGATGGGAATAATCAGTCTACAGCATTACAATTACAAGCTATTGTTACACTGGGAACACGAATCAACAGTGAACCTCATTTTATTTGTGGACAAATCTGTTCAAGTCATGATGCTGGGGTTAGAATGGTTGCTGAGTTAGGTGGATTAAACCAAGAGTTTTTAATTGGATTATTCTTGGATACAAAAAATCAAATTGTAAAACAAGAGACATTGTTCATTGGAACTTTGAATTCAGCAACGGTCCATCCAAGAGATATTTTTGCAGTTGCATTAAAATATGGTGCAGCTAAAATTATATTGGTCCATAATCATCCGAGTGGGCATGTGACACCATCTAAGAATGATATTAT
Source organism: Dellaglioa sp. CoH-55-MRSF-7 (assembly GCF_056782235.1). The sequence goes on along the minus strand of NZ_JBXAYI010000004.1, from coordinate 91,377 downwards.
TTTCTCTAAAAGAGTTGAAAAATGTGGTATTCTTATGGGAATTGAGCTGTTAGATCATATTATTTCGGGTAATACTAAATATCTTAGTATGAAAGAAGAGGGCGTCCTTTGATTATCAAGGGTGCTCTCTTGTTCTATGAAATTAGATATGATAAACTTAATAAGATTATGGATTCAAAATTAATTACCTTATAATAATTTAAGATAAACTTAATAAAAATTAGTAAATATTGAATGAAATCTCACTTTTGATTATGATATAATGTAAATACTACGAATAAAAGCGCCTAGAAGGCTGACGATGAAGGGAAGAAAGACTGTGTTTGGATTTGGAACAAAGAATATAGGAATTGATTTAGGAACAGCTAATACAATCGTGTATGTTGAGGGAAAAGGTATTGTTTTACGTGAACCTTCAGTCGTCGCTAAAAATGTTAAAACTGATGAAATTGTTTCTGTTGGAGAAGATGCTCGTGCAATGATCGGTCGTACACCAAGTAGCATTGTGGCTATTCGCCCAATGAAAGACGGTGTAATTGCTGATTATGACACAACAGTTGCTATGATGAAATATTACATTCAAAAAGCTTTAGGTAAATCTGCAGGTAAACCTTATGTAATGGTATGTGTTCCTAGTGGCGTTACAGAAGTTGAAAAACGTGCCGTTATTGATGCAACTCGTGTTGCCGGTGCGCGTGACGCCTACGTTATTGAAGAACCATTTGCTGCAGCAGTCGGCGCTGGATTACCAGTGATGGATCCAACGGGTAATATGGTTGTTGATATCGGTGGTGGAACAACAGATGTTGCTACAATTTCATTAGGTGGTATTGTTTCAAGCCGTTCTATCAGAATGGCTGGCGATAAATTGGATGAATCAATTGTGTCATATATTCGTCAAAACTTTAATTTATTGATTGGTGAAAGAACAGCTGAACAATTAAAAATGGACGTTGCATCTGCATCAGTTAAAGATGCTGCATCAATTGAAGATACAACTATCAGAGGACGTGATTTGATTACGGGTCTTCCTAAAACAGTTACTGTAAAAGCAACTGATATTGCAGTTGCTATTCAAGAATCTATTGCTGAAATCATTACTGCTATTAAGGAAACATTGGAAGAAACTTCTCCAGAAATTGCTGCTGATGTGATTGACCATGGTATTGTATTAACAGGTGGTGGTGCATTATTAAAAAACCTATCAGAAGTTATTTCTGAAGTTACAAAAGTGCCTGTTTTTATTGCTAATGAACCACTCGACTGTGTTGCAATTGGTACAGGTGAATCATTAAAAAGTATCGACGTCATGAAGAAAAGATAGATTTTAAAAATCACATAAGCTAAAAATGAAGAGGTTGGTGGTTTATTTATCCAGCCTCTTAATTTTTTAGTTAATTATAAGGTAAGTGGAGGATAGCGAACATGCAGAAATTTTTTTCAAATAGAAGACTAATCATCATTTTAATAGCCATTATTGTGAGTTTTAGTTTAATTTCATTTTCAGTTTCCGTTAGAAATAAAAAATCAACACCACCGCTCATTCAAGAATTTGGTAATGATGTTGTTGGTCTATTTGATAGAGCAGTTAGTTATCCTGCAAATGGCTTAAAAAGTTCAGTTATTGGTATTTCTGATCTTTTAAATACATATCAAGAAAATCAAAAATTAAAAAAACAAGTTGATAAATTAGCACAAGTTCAAGTGGAATCAGACACTGTTAAAAATGAGAATAAACAGCTGAAAAAGGAATTAAAATTGGACAGTACATTGACTGATTATACTTCAATTAATGCATCTGTTTTAACGCGATTACCTTCTGGTTGGCTAAATCAACTTGTGATAAGTAAAGGTAGTGCGTCTGGTGTTAAAAAGAACGCACCAGTGATGGCTGGTTCTGGATTGATTGGTCGTGTTATAGAAGTTAATAAAACAAATAGTAAAGTTGAATTAATATCGACTACTAATGATTCTGCTAATAGATTTGCAGTTCAAGTAAATAATTCAAACGATGATATTATTAATGGTTTAATTACTGACTATGATAAAACAGATAATTTATTAATTATGGGTCAAATTACTTCTAAGAAAGCCTTGAAAAAAGGTGATTCTGTTGTCACATCTGGTCTTGGAGGCACAACACCAAAGGGTTTAAATGTTGGTGTTGTGTCTAAAGTTGAGCAAGGTGATTATGGACTTGCTTCTAAAATTTATATCAAACCTGCAGTTGATTTGAGTGACCTAACGGTTGTAACAGTTGCTCAGACGTTGGATTAGAAGGTGAGATTAGATGAGAAATAAAAATAGACAGTATATTTTTCCGTTAGGACTTATTATTTCCTTTTTTTTGGATGGTACAATACAATTTGTTTTTATGGAACAGTTACAATCACAAACGACTATCATGGTTAGTCACCTGTTGTTGTTATGGTTGATAATGGGTATCTTTTACTCAGATAATAAGCATCTTGAATTATGGGCGTTTGGTGTTGGTCTAGCATTTGATAGTTATTATGCCGGTATTTTGGGTATTTATATGATTTTGTTACCATTAATTGTTTATTTAACTAAAATAGCATATCAATATTTCGAACCATCTTTTATTGTGATATTACTCATTTATTTTATTGATTTGGCAGTTTTAGAAGTTTCGTATTATGCAGTCAATGAGATGATTGGATTTGCTAATGAATCTGTAACAACATTCGTTAGTACTTCGTTTGGACCAACTTTAGCTTTTAATCTGGTGGTATTTATTATTTTGTACTATCCAATATCAAAATTAATGAATTTAAGTAACCGATATAATTAAAATTCAGGGGTGAACGTAGATGCAAGGTGTTATTTTAAAAGGTTATAAAGATGGTTATGAAATTATTCTTAAACAGGATTTCGGATTTGATAAAATTTTGGTTGAACTTAGAGAATTATTTAATAATTTAAGTGCTGAAAAAAAGAATGCTGATGAAACGGTTATTTCGTTTGATATTAAAACAGAAAATCGATTGTTTTCAGCAGATGAAAAGCAAAAAATCGAAAAAATTATTTCTGAATACCGTAATTTTAAAGTACACAAAATCGAATCTGAAGTAATGACCATAGAAGATGCTAATATTTTAAAAGAAAATGACAACGTTCATTTATGCTATCTAACAATTCGAAGTGGACAAATAGTTGATTTAAAAGGTGATATTTTATTTTTAGGTAAATTACATCAGGGTGGTCAATTACGAGCTGCTGGTAATATTTTTGTTATGGGTGAAGTTCAAGGTGTCATTCATGCTGGATTTAACAATAATACAGATAGCATTATTGTGGGCGATGTTTCAGCTGCTTCACAAGTACGAATTGGTGAATTAGTTGATATTATAGATGATGAAAAAGTAACAAACAGTCAAGATACTGTAATCTATGTTAATGATTTACATATTATAGATTATGGCAATCGAGATGAATTAAAGTCACTTCGACCAAAATTATTTAATCATGCTGGAGGATATTAAAGATGGGAAAAGCAATTGTTGTAACATCTGGTAAAGGTGGTGTTGGTAAAACAACATCATCTGCAAATATTGGAACTGCATTAGCACTTCTTGAAAAAAAGGTTGTTCTAATGGATTTAGATATTGGTTTGCGTAATTTAGACGTTGTTTTAGGTCTTGATAACCGTATCTTATTTGATATTGTAGACGTAGCTGAGGGTCGTGCACGGTTACACCAAGCACTCATTAAAGATAAGAGATTTAACGAATATTTATACTTATTACCTGCTGCACAAAATACTGATAAATCAGCATTAGTTCCTGAACAAGTAAAAGCAATTGTTGATGAATTAAAAGAAGAGTTTGACTATGTTATTATTGATTGCCCAGCTGGAATTGAGCAAGGTTTTATGAATGCTATTGCTGGTGCAGATATGGCTATTATTGTAACAACGCCTGAAATTTCTGCGGTTCGTGATGCAGATCGCGTGGTAGGTTTATTAGAGCAAAATCCATTATTACAACAACCAAAATTAATTATTAATCGTATCCGTCGTCAAATGATGGAAGATGGTCAAGCAATGGATGTTGATGAGATTACACGTCATTTGTCTATTGATTTATTAGGAATTATTGTTGATGACGATGCTGTTATTAGTACATCAAATCATGGTGAACCAATTGTTTTAGATTCTAAAAATCCAGCTGGATTAGGTTATCGTAATGTAGCACGTCGACTACTAGGGGAAACAGTGCCCTTGATGACAATAAAACAGCCTCAAAAAGGTTTTTGGAAAAAAATGGGTTCATGGTTTAAGAAAGACTAATTCTTGACAATGTTAATGACAGTATGCTAAATTATTATCAATTAAGAAAAACGTTGAACAGAAGATTAAGGCTTAAACAAACTTTTAAAGAGAGTATCGATTGCTGAAAAGATACAGTTCTTAAGTCTGAAACACATCTGCGAGTTGATTTCCTAAACTAGTTAATTAGGGAAGTCCGGGATAAGCCCGTTATAGCTGTAGTTTAATAAACTCGTTAAGATTAAATTTGTGAGAATTTAATGATGTTTGAGGTGGTACCGCGATTCGTCGCCCTCTATAGTCAATAATGACTATAGAGTTTTTTTATACTCATTTTTATTAATCTACATAAGTTATTTTTCGTGAGAAAAATATGAATTTGAGGTGGCACCACGGCTATCGTCCTCTTGAGTCAATTTGATTTGGCTTGAGAGGATTTTTTTATTTAACTAAAGGGAGATAATGTAATGACTTATATATTAGAAATTTTGCCATCATTAATAGATGGTGCTAAATTAACGTTAGAAATATTTTTTTGGACGATCATTGGATCGATTCCACTTGGTTTAATTGTCGGATTAGGATTAATTTCAAAAATAAAACCAATTAAGTATTTTTTGAATTTTTATGTTTGGTTAATGCGAGGAACACCACTGCTACTACAATTAATTTTTGTGTTTTATGGACTACCAACACTACAACAGTTCCATATTCATATTGTATTCGGTCGATACGATGCGGCATTATTTGCATTTATTTTGAATTATGGTGCGTATTTTGCTGAAATATTTAGGGGTGGATTGCAATCGATTCCTAAAGGTCAATATGAAAGTGCAAAGGTATTGCGTCTATCATATTGGCAAACTATTAGGACAATTATTATTCCACAAGTGTTCAAGATCGTTTTACCTTCAATTGGAAATGAAATTATTAATTTAGTTAAAGATTCAAGTTTAGTATATGTTATTGGGTTAGGCGATTTATTAAGAGCCGGTAACGTAGCGACGAGTCGTGATGTAACACTCGTCCCACTATTGATGGTTGGGGCAATCTATCTGTTATTAACAGCTATATTTACACTTGTCTTGAAGAAAATTGAAAAACATTATAGTTATTACAAATAAGGAGTAATTCTATGCTAGAGTTAAAAAATATTAAAAAGTATTATGGAAAACGATTAATTTTAGATGATATTAATTTAACAGTTAATGATGGTGAAATTGTTAGTATTGTTGGTCCATCTGGTGGTGGAAAAACGACTTTATTGAGATGTATTAGTGGGTTAGAATCAATTGATTCTGGAGATATTCTAATTGATGCCTCACCATTTGATCCATATCGTAATAATACGAACGAAAGTGTTATTGGGGTAGTATTCCAGGAATTTCAATTATTCCCTCATCTTTCAGTGTTAGATAATATAACGTTAGCTCCAAAATTAGTTTTAAATCGTAATAAAGTCCAGGCCGAGGAAGAAGCACAAAAATTATTAGATCGCTTATCTCTCGGAAATAAAGGGCATTTATATCCTTACCAACTTTCAGGTGGGCAGAAACAACGAGTTGCAATTGCACGTGCATTAGCGATGAATCCTAAAATCTTGTGTTATGATGAACCAACTTCAGCACTTGATCCAGCACTACGCCAGGAAGTAGAGAATTTAATATTATCGTTGAAAGTAGACGGAATGACTCAAATAATAGTGACACATGATGTACCATTTGCTGAAAATATTGCGGATAAATTATTAAAAGTTAAGCCGCTAGAAGATTAGAGGATAATAAATGAATCAATTAGAAAAAAAAATTGTTTTTACAATATTATTTATGATGATGTTTATAGGATTAGCTGGCTGTAGCAATAGTAGCCAATCAATGAATTCGGTTGATAGTTGGAAATCAATTCAAAAAAAGGGTACCGTTGTTATCGGAATTGATGATAGTTTTGTGCCAATGACATTCAGACAAAAAGATGGTAGTTTAGTAGGATATGATGTTGATTTAGCAAAAAAAGTTTTTGAAAAATATGATATTCAAGTTGATTTCCAAACAATTGATTGGTCTATGAAAGAAACGGAATTAAAAAATGGGACAATTGATTTAATCTGGAATGGGTATACAAAAACAACTGCACGTGCTAAGAATGTTGCTTTCAGTCGTACATATTTAACGAACAAGCAAGTATTAGTAACAAAAAAATCAAGTGAAATTAATTCTTTTTCTGATATGAAACAAAAAATTTTAGGTGTTCAAAGTGGTTCAGCTGGATTTGATAGCTTAAATTTGCATCCAGATATTTTAAAAGATAATATTAAAGATAAAGAACCTGTTCAATATGATTCATTTGATAATGCTTTTATCGATTTAAATGCAGATAGAATTCAAGGACTTTTAATTGATGATGTCTATGCGAACTACTTTATTAAGCATCAGTCGAATTCAAATGCATATAACGTGATAAATGGTAATTTTAAAACTGAAGATTTTGCGGTAGGTATGCGAAAATCTGATACAACAATGCAATTAAAAATTAATAGGGCAATAACAGAGTTGCAAAACAAAGGTTATCTAAAAGAATTAAATCAAAAATGGTTTGGTGAAAATAATAATATTCAAAATAATTAATTTTGGAGGGACTATATGACATATGTAAATATTGGTGTGCTACTTGTTTTTTTATTGAACTTGTTAGCGGCAATTGTGACCGTCTTTAGAGAAAAACGTGATATTGCTGCAACATGGGCATGGCTTCTTGTCTTGATAGGTATACCTATTTTTGGATTTTTAATTTATCTTTTTTTTGGTAAGAAAATTTCAAAAGAAAAAATATTTGATATTAAAACACAGGGTCGTATGGGTGTTGACCAATTAGTAGATCAACAAAAAGAAGAATGGGCCAGAGGAGAATTAACAACAAGCGGTAAATATACTGATGATGTAAACGAAATCATGCATATGTTTTTAGAAATAGAGAAATCTATTTTAACTAAGAAGAATGAGGTTCAGTTATTTATTGATGGGCATGATAAGTTTAAGACGTTATTTCAAGACATTCGTAAAGCTAAACACCATATCCATGTTGAGTATTATGCATTCGAAGATGGGCATATTGGAAATGAACTATTGACGTTACTTGAAATGAAAGCAAATGAAGGTCTTGAAGTTAGAATCATCTATGATGCATTGGGATCAAAGGGAACTACTAAAAAATTCTTCAAACATCTTGAGGAATTGGGCGGTAAAGCAGAAGCCTTTCTGGGTTCACATTTTTCATTTTCAAATCTTCGTTTGAACTTTAGAGATCATAGAAAGATTGTCGTTATTGATGGTAAAATCGGTTACATCGGTGGATTCAATGTCGGTGATCAGTATCTAGGTGAAAGTGAGAAATTTGGTAACTGGCGAGATACACATATTCGCGTATTTGGAAACGCTGTCGGATCACTACAAAGTAGGTTCATTATGGATTGGAATGCAACTGCGAGAAATAATCAGATTAATTACCAGTCAAGTTATTTTCCACAAACTGTTACAAAAGGTAAAGTTAACATGCAAATTGTTTCTAGTGGACCTGATTCAGAAATTGAACAAATAAAAAAAGGTTATATTAAGTTAATTAATTCAGCTAAAAAATATATTTATATTCAAACACCTTATTTAATTCCAGATGATTCTGTTATAGAAGCGTTAGATATTGCGGTATCTTCAGGCGTTCAGGTTAGAATTATGATTCCTTGTATGCCAGATCATGCCTTTGTTTATCGTGCTACACAGTATTATGCGAAAGATCTAACGAATATTGGTGTAGAAATTTATCAATACAACAATGGATTTTTACACGCTAAAACAGTTGTAATTGATGAAATGGTTGCATCCGTTGGTTCAGCTAATTTTGATTTTAGAAGTTTTAAGTTAAACTTTGAAGCGAATGCATTTATTTATGATGTAGGTGTGGCAAGCACACTTAAAACAATTTTTGAAACTGATATGGAACAAAGTAGTCTTTTAACGAAAAGGTATTTTAATGATCAATCACATTGGTTGAAATTTAAGCAACAGTTTTCAAGACTTCTTTCACCGATATTATAGGAATGGAAACGCTTGACGTTTTTCAGGATGTATGCGATATTATTAATCGGAGACCAACACAAAGGGGAGCCGATTAATTTTGGCTGAGAGTGAAGAAATTCAGACCCTTGGAACCTGTTTGTTAATGCAAACGTAGGAATTGTGTGTAGAAGATTAACACCTTCTTTGTGCTTGGTTTACTAAGTCAAAGGAGGTTTTTTTGTTGGAAAGAAAAAAATTATTGATATTACTAGAAGGGGTCGTTATGGCCGCTTTAGCAATGGCGCTATCATTTGTTCCTAATCCGCCAAATATTGATATTGCACTAGGTGTGTTACCTATTGTGGTATACAGTTTACGACGCGGATTAAAAATGGGATTAATTATTGGGTTACTATATGGTATATTACCTATTTTAATTGGAACTGCGTTTGTATTAACGCCGGTTCAGGCTATCTTAGAGTATCCAGTTGCTAATTTGGTACTAGGATTTTCTGGGTTATTCTCTGCTCGTTTTTTAAGTCAGTTGCGTACTAAAAATATGCGTGGTGCCATACAATCACTGACTTTTGCGATTTTAATAGCTGTATTTCTAAAATACAGTGCTCATTTTATGGCTGGTATCATTTTTTGGTCAAAATATGTTCAATGGGGGCTTTCTCCAGTTGTGTACTCAGCAGTTGTCAATGGTGGGAGTATGATTATTAACATGATTATTGCTACCTTGATACTTAGTATCATACTTAAAAAAAGTCCAGGAATCTTCCTAGCTAAATAGAATAGACAGAAAAAGACGGATATAATAATCCGCCTTTTTTTATAAAAAAGGTTCCTAGCTAATTAAGCTGGGAACCTTTAAAATTTTTATTTTTAAATTAAGCGATTGACATAACTGCGGTTAAAACGACACCACCGACTGTTACAAGAATCATTAACCACACGACAAACATTGTGATTTTTTGGAATGTAGATTTCTTTTTCTTCATGTTTTACCCACCCTCTCAAATCTAATAGTGTAACTATAACTTTTTTATAAGTAAAATGTCAACTTAAAAGTAGTCATTTTTCTTTAAATAATAAGCAGTTAATAAACAAATTATTAACGTGATTAATTGTAACCACCAGAATGAAAAATGAGTGTCTGCACCAGGAAGGGATACGTTCATGCCGAACATACCGCCAACGATTGTTGGTATCGTTAAAATAATCGTCATCGACGTTAAGACCTTCATGATAATATTTAAATTGTTTGAAATAACTGATGAAACCATTTCACCATAATTCTCTAATATTTTAGTTTGAATGCTTGTCATTGTTTCGGCTTGTTGGTTCTCGATTAAAACATCTGTGAGTAAATCATCAGTTGCCTTTTGTTTGAAATGCTCATTTGAGTCAACCATAGATTGAAGTACTGGATTATTTTTCTTTAAAGCAGCATCAAAATAAACTAAACTTTTTTGCATTGACATCATTTGATAATATTGCTCATTTTTAGTTGCTTTAGCAAGTGATTTTTCTAAATTTTCGGTTTCTTGAATGATAGATTTTAACGCAACGACAAAACTTTGTGATAGATACCAAAGTAATTTCAAAGTGAATTGATCCGATGTTATCGTTTTAATTTGATGAATTGGACTATCCGCGATAAATTTACTGATAAAATCTGGTTCACTATTTGAGACTGTAATTATTGCATCATCTGCTAAGATAATTGAAAAAGGAAACGTTTGGTATTCTAAGTAGCCTAGCGAGTTTCTAATGCGATGAGGGTACTGCATTAAGACTAAGTCAGGAACAATATTTTGAGACAATCCTTCAGTTCTTGAATTTTCTTGATCATCTGAAATAGCGGTCATATAGTCTCGTGGTATAGCATACTTTTTAATAAGTTCATTTATTTCTATTTCAGAAGGATTTGTAACGTTAATCCAACATGATTTACTGTATTCTTTTATTTTTTGAATTGTACCTAACTCAGTTGATGTATAATATTCTATCAATATCAAAGTCCCCTTTATTCGAATAACATAATACATAGTATACCAAATTTTTTAAGCTTTCGTTAATTCAGACATCTAGTTGTTAAGATTAGTTCAAATACGCTATAATAGTAAACATAACTGTAACCTAAATTGAAATATATGGTAGAATCATCTATAATATAAGACATTGATTTTTATGAAAATGAGGGATGAAAATATGTGTGGATTTGCAGGTGTATTGAGCGACAGACAAAAAAATACCAATGATGATTACGATAAAATTGTTCATAATATGACAAAAATGATTGTTCACCGTGGTCCTGATGATTCAGGTTATTTTAGTGATGATGATATAACAATGGGATTTAGAAGATTAAGTATTATTGATTTAGAAGGCGGACACCAACCACTTTCATATGAAAATGAACGTTACTGGTTAACTTTCAACGGTGAAATCTATAATTATATTGAACTACGTGAAGCATTAGTTGCTGATGGTTATGAATTTAAAACAGATTCTGATTCAGAAGTCATTTTAGGTATGTATGCTAAGTACGGTGCAGAAGCTGTTAAGCAATTCCGCGGAATGTTTGGATTTGTTATCTGGGATACGCAAGAAAAAACACTTTTTGCTGCCCGTGATCAATTTGGGATTAAACCATTTTATTACGCTATAGCAGATGACAATTTTTATTATGGTTCGGAAAGTAAAGCTATTTATAAAGTTTTAAAAAATAAGACATTTGATAAAGATGCACTTCAAGATTATATGACATTCCAATTTGTACCAGAACCAGAAACGTTAACTAAAGAAATTGATATGTTACAACCTGGACATTATTTAACGAAAAAATTAGGCGAGAAGCCAGTCATTACACGATATTTTTCTGCCGAATTTCATCCAGTAGTTCGTCCAGAAGAGACATATATTAAACGTATTAAAGACGTCTTAATTGATTCAGTTGATAAGCATATGCGTGCCGATGTACCAGTTGGTTCATTCTTATCTGGTGGAATTGATTCGTCTATTATTGTTGCTATTGCTAAAGAATTAAATCCAAAATTAGAAACAATTTCAGTTGGATTTGAACGTGAAGGCTATAGTGAAATAGATGTTGCGCAAGAAACCGCAGAAAAATTAAATGTCGCTAATTTTAGTTCTGTTATTACGGCTGAAGCATTTATGAAGGCTTTTCCACATTTTATTTGGAATATGGATGATCCCTTGGCTGATCCGGCTGCTGTGCCTCAATATTTCCTTGCTAAAGAGGCCAGAAAACGTGTTAAAGTTGCATTGACGGGTGAAGGTGCTGATGAACTATTTGGTGGTTACACTATTTATCATGAACCTGAATCATTAAAAGGATTTAAATACACTAAACCAATTAATGGTGCGTTGAATAAAATTGCTCAAATGATGCCTAAAGGGATGCGTGGACAAAGTTTCCTTCTTCGAGGCACGACACCAATGGAGGATCGTTACGTTGGTAATGCTTTTATTTTTAATGAAAAAGAAAAAGAAGCATTCTTTAAAGACTATAATAAAAATCATCCATTCCAAAGTATTACTGGCCAATATTATAATGCATCAAAAGATTACAATAAAATAGATCAAATGCAATTTATTGATATGCATACATGGTTAAATGGAGATTTATTGCATAATGCCGATCGTACAACAATGGCACACAGCATAGAATTGAGAACACCATTTTTGGATAAAGAAGTTTTTGCAGTTGCTTCTGAAGTGCCTGCAGATTTGAGAATTGCACATGGAACAACCAAGTATGCTTTACGCAAAGCTGCTGAAGGTATCGTTCCTGACCATGTTTTAAATCGTAAAAAATTAGGTTTCCCTGTGCCTATTCGTTTTTGGTTAAAAGACGAAATGTATGACTGGGCTAAACAAATTATTAATGATTCTCAAACAGATGAATTTTTTAACAAACAATATTTCATAGATTTATTGGATGAACATCGTGCTGGTGTTAGAGATAACTCCAGAAAAATATGGACTGTCTTAACATTTATGGTATGGCATCGTATTTACATTGAAAGTGACATATTAGAAGATAGTAAAACAGTAACAGAAAAAGCTAAATAATAAATAGTGGGAGTTCAAAATAATGACAATTATGGTTCAGAAGTTTGGTGGCACATCGGTTCAAGACGATGAGTCGAGACGAGCAGCTTTAAAACACGTAAAATATTCAGTTGATAAAGGGTATCAAGTCGTTGTCGTTGTTTCAGCAATTGGGCGTAAAGGTGCACCTTATGCAACTGATTCATTATTAGGACTTGTCGATGGAGAGCAATCATTACTTTCTAATAGAGAACTTGATATGATTGTTTCTGTTGGTGAAACTATTTCTGCCGCAGTTTTTTCTGAATTATTGAATAAGGAAGGCATTAAAGCTGCTGCTTTAACAGGGCAGGATGCTGGAGTTGAAACAACTGATGAATTTCAGAATGCTAAAGTAATTAACATTAATACTGATTTAATTGATGAGGCATTTAAAGATGCTGATGTTTTAGTTGTGACTGGGTTCCAAGGTGCTACAAGTAAAGGTCAAACGACGACTATTGGGCGTGGTGGAAGTGATACGACAGCTGCATTACTTGGAGCAGCATTAGATGCTGAACGTGTCGATATTTTTACTGACGTGTCAGGGATGATGACTGCCGATCCTAGATTAGTTACAAAGGCAAAATTTCTAGAAACAGTCAGTTATGAAGAAGTTGCAAATATGGCTCATGAAGGTGCGAAAGTTATCCATCCTCGTGCAGTGGAAATTGCGCAACAAGCCCATGTTCCAGTTCGGATTCGCTCAACTTGGCAAAGTCCTGAAGAGATGGGAACCCTTGTGACCGACCGAAACTTAGGTGTAAAGCATTATCGTAGTGTAACTGGTATTGCTCATGTGACTGGACTCAGTCAATTTACAATTAAAACAGTTAATCATGCTCCAAAAGATGTTTTTAATTTGATGTCCAATAATAATTTGAGCGTTGATTTTATTAATATCTCACCTGGCAAAGTCCTCTTTAATTTGTTCAATGATGATGAAAAAAAAGCTAAACAACTTTTAGTAGATGCTGGAATTGATGTCTCAGTGCTTCCAAACTGTGCGAAAGTTTCAATTGTGGGAGCGGGGATGACTGGAACACCAGGTGTTACGGCCAAAATTGTAACAGCACTAGCTGAGAAGGATATTAATATTCTTCAAACAACTGATAGTTATACGACAATTTGGATTTTAGTTCAACAGGACGATTTAAAAACTGCTGTTAATGCATTACATGATGTCTTTTTAAGCAGTATCTAAAAGGGGTAATTTATGAAACTTTTACCATTTTTTGGAACTTGGTATGGGTCGATAATTTTAATATTTGGATATATTCTAATTTTAACTTTACTTAAACGTATTTTACGTAAAAATTGGCCTAAACGGTTGCAAATCATTGATTTTTTACCACCATTACTTCTTTTATTGACACATATTTTATCAGTACGAGAGTTTAATTTATCGATTACACCATTTATAATATTTTCTTGGTGCTTAATTGGTATTGCTAGTGCGCTTATGTATGCGTATCGAGATGGAGAATTAATTTATGCAAAATTTTTCAAGACCATTTGGAAAATTACTGATATTTATATGCTTGGATGGTACCTCTTAATGCTTCTCTTTTTAGTACTATTTTAAGGATATCGTCCTACATTTTTAATTATAAGTAATGTAAAAAACACTTAATCTAAAAAGGATTGAGTGTTTTTTTGTATATTATCATTTAAAATCATAATATTGGGGAATTCAGTGGTGGAATGTGGGGCATTGTGGTAAAATTTAAATAGTTACTATGAAGGGGGGCTGTACACAATGTTTATGGGCGAATTTAAACACACTTTAGATACTAAAGGTAGATTAATTATTCCAGCTAAATTTCGTGAGGAATTAGGTGAGAAATTTGTTATTACTCGAGGTATGGATGGTTGTTTATTCGGATATACACAAACAGAGTGGACACTCCTAGAAGAAAAGCTTAAAACACTCCCTTTAACAAAAAAAGATTCACGGGCTTTTGTAAGATTTTTATATTCTGCAGCTACAGAATGTGAATTTGATAAACAAGGCCGTATTAATATTCCAGTTCCTTTAAGAACACATGCTGATTTAGAAAAAAAATGTGTGCTAGTAGGTGTTTCAAACAGATTCGAAGTATGGAGTGAAGATCGATGGAATAGTTTTTCAGAGAGTGCATCAGAAAATTTTGATGAAATTGCAGAAAATATGATTGATTTTGGATTTTAAATAACACGTATGAAAGGGGATAAAACTATGACGACATTTGAACATGAAACAGTACTACTAAATGAAGCAGTAGATGGGTTGGCTATTAAACCAGATGGTATATATGTTGATTGTACTTTGGGTGGCGGTGGACATAGTGCCCTAATCCTGTCTCAACTAAGTACGGAGGGACATTTATATGCTTTTGACCAAGATCAAACAGCGATTACTTATAATGAAGGGCATTTAAAAAAATACATAGAAAATGGACAAGTTACGTTTATTAAACGCAATTTTAAAGATTTAAAAGCCGCGTTACTGGAACTTAATGTCACGGAAGTAGATGGTGTACTCTATGACTTAGGTGTATCATCCCCACAATTTGATGTCGCAGAACGAGGCTTCAGTTATCAGCACGATGCGCCGTTAGATATGAGGATGGATTTAAGTGCAGAATTAACAGCTAAAGAGATTGTTAATAATTGGACATATCAAGAACTTATTAGAATCTTTTTTAGATATGGTGAAGAAAAATTTGCAAAGTCAATTGCTCGTCAGATTGAAAATGCTAGAGAAAATGAAGAAATTGTTACAACTAGTCAATTAGTTGAATTAATTAAAATGGGTATTCCGGCTCGTGCAAGACGAACAGGTGGGCACCCTGCTAAAAAAGTTTTTCAAGCTATTCGAATTGCGGTTAATGATGAATTGGGTGTTTTAGAAGATTCATTAGAGCAAGCAATTGATTTAATTAATGTTAAGGGGCAAGTTAGCGTTATTACATTTCAGTCATTAGAAGATAGATTGGTCAAAACGATGTTTAAGGAACGAACAAGTTTACCAGAGTTACCACCGGGTTTACCTGTAATTCCAGATAATATTCAGCCAAATTATGCACTAGTTAATAAAAAGCCAATTTTACCATCAGAATTAGAATTACAGAATAATAGGCGTGCACATTCAGCAAAATTGAGAATTATAAAACGATTGAAAAAATAATATTTTATAATAAAGGGGTTACATATCATGGCACAAAATAGCACAGCACGACAAATGCCAAGAGAATATAAAGAAAATCCAAGACAACAACCTATACATAAAAAAACAGTGGGATCACAAAGTGTTGCATTTTCTAGAATTGAAAAATCATTATTTGGTTTAATTGGTGCAATTTCTTTGGTACTTATGCTTATGCTAGTTTCATCTCAGGTAGAGTTGTCTAATAGTAGTCAATTTTTACAAAATATTAACAGCGAAATAACAGCTATTCAAACTAAGAGTTCTGATTTGACACAAGAAGTGAACGAACTTGCCAGTAATGATCGATTAAATAGTATCGCTAATAAAAATGGTCTTAATTTAAGTGAGAGTAGAATAAGGAATGTAACGAAATGAATAATCAAAAGCAACGGATGATAAATGACATGAAAAAGAAACGTAGAAATAGGCAAAGGTTTGGTGTGCTACTAATCCTGGCCGTTTTAGCGATTCTTTTGATGTTTATCATTCGTTTTTCTTATATTGTAATAGGTGGAAAAGTTTCAGATGTTAATTTAAGTAGCCAAACACAGGCACTTTATGAAAATAGTCGAATTGATAAAGCAAATAGAGGAACCATTTATGATGATTCAAATCAACCGATTGCTGAAGATACAACAAACTACTCAATTTATGCAGTTCTATCAAAATCATATGTTGGTGCAAATAACAAAGCGTTATACGTTACTGATAAGAGTAAAGCTGCAAAAGTTATTAGTGATGCGATTGGAATGAAAGAATCTAAAGTTTACAATATTTTGAATGCAAAAAAAGGAACTTACCAAGTTGAATTTGGTAATTCTGGTAAAAACTTATCTTTGGAAACAAAAAACAAGATAGAATCAGCAGATTTAAAAGGTATTTATTTCACTGAAACACAAGCAAGATTATATCCAAATGGTGTTTTTGCATCACATTTAATTGGTGTGACAAAAAGCACTTCAAAAAAAGGTGATTCAACTTTATCTGGTGTAATGGGACTAGAATTAGCATTTAATAAACAATTAAGTGGAACAGACGGGTTAAAAAAGGTCCAAAAAGATAGTTATGGTTACCAACTACCAAACTCAAAGACAAAAACAAAAAAAGTTGAAAATGGAAATAATATTTATACAACCATTGATACAAAATTACAAACGTATCTTGAAACAACTCTAACTAACGTACAAAAAACATATAATCCTAAATCAATGAATGTTGTTATAATGAATGCTAAAAATGGAAAAATTTTGGCAGGAAGTCAACGGCCTACATTTAATGCAGATACCAAAAGTGGTATTTCAAAGATGTGGCGTAATACGCTAATTGAAGATAGTTATGAACCTGGCTCGACTATGAAAGTATTTACAATGGCAGCTGCTATTGAAAATAATGCCTACAATGAGAATGCCGTCTATAAATCAGGTGTTTTAAAAGTGGGAACTAAGATTGTTCCTGATTGGAATACATCTGGTTGGGGTTTAATCACTTATCGTGAAGGTTTCGCTCGTTCAAGTAATGTTGGTATGGCTAAGTTGGAACAAGCGATGGGGCATACTGCTTGGCTTAAATATATTAAAAAATTTGGTTTCCTGGAAAGTACAAATCTGGGATTAGCTAATGAAGCAAAAGGTAGTATTGAATTTCAATACCCAATTGAACAAGCAGATACAGCTTTTGGTCAAGGAATAAATGTGACAACTATGCAAATGATGCAAGGTTTTACGGCATTTGCAAACAACGGTAAGATGATCAAACCAACGCTTGTGGATAAAATTGTAGATCCTAATACTGGAAAAACAACGTATCAAGCTAAAACAACAAATTTAGGACAAGTTATTAAAAAATCAACGTCTAAAGAAGTATTAAGCATGATGCAAGATGTTATCTACAAAAATTATGGGACCGGTAATGCCTTTAAAATTGATGGTTACAAGATAGCTGCAAAAACAGGAACTGCCCAAATTTCGGATCCAAATGGAACTGGATATCTAACGGGTGATGCAAATTATGTCTTTTCAGTTGTAGGTATGGCGCCGGCCAAAGATCCAAAATATATTATGTATGTAACGATGAAACAACCACAAAATATGCAAGGTACCAGTGGTAATGCTATTTTGGCACAAATATTTAATCCATTGATGAAGAGGACTTTAGAAGAAGACAGTTCAACAGCGGTATCAACTGCAAAGACTAATGTAACAGTAGCAGACGTTACAAATAGTTCAACTTCATCAGCTAAAACAAAATTAAACGAACAAAATCTAGATATTGCAGTTATCGGACATGGCAGAACGGTAGCTAATCAGTATCCACCTGCTGGAACGACTGTATTATCCGGACGTAAAATATTGTTATTAACAAATGGTGAAATGATTATGCCTGATTTAACCGGTTGGTCAAAGAGTGATGCGGTGAATGCTGCAGAATTAATGAAACTAAACTTAACGACAACGGGTAGTGGTTATGTAGCAGCTCAAAGTATTAAGGCGAATACAGTTGTTAAAAAATCAACTATGGTGAAATTAACGTTAAAATAAAAAGGTGAATATAGATATGAGAGCAGATAAATTAATCCAAAGTTTAAAATTTAAACGAGTATCAACGGCGATTGATTCAGAGTTAGATATTAAGCTATTAACACAAGATACAAGAGAAGTTGTTGAAGATAGTCTATTTGTTGCTGTTGAAGGTTATACAGTTGATGGACATGATTTTGTGAATCAAGCGGTTGAAAAAGGTGCGAAGATTATTATTGCTCGTAAACCAGTTGATGTACCTGTTCCAGTCGTTTATGTCCAAGATACAAATCGTGCGATGGCAATTCTTGCCGATGCATTTTATGGCGTCCCAAGTCAGCAGATGAGAATGATTGGTGTTACTGGTACAAATGGTAAGACGACTGTTACACATTTGATTGAACAAATTTATCGTGACTTAAATCAAAAAACAGGTTTAATCGGTACAATGTATCGTAAAATAAATGATACACTGTATCCTTCGAATAATACAACTCCAGATGTTATTACATTGCAAAGAACTTTAGCACAAATGAAACAAGAAAAAGTTGAAACTGTTGCAATGGAAGTTTCTTCACATGCGTTAGTCTTAGGACGTGTATGGGGTATTGATTTTGATATCGCAGTTTTTACAAATTTGACACAAGATCATTTAGATTTTCATAAAACAATGGAAAATTATGCACATGCAAAAAGTATGTTATTTGCTCAGTTGGGTAATCATTATACTGAATCAGGCGACTCAAAAGTGGCTGTTTTAAATTTTGATGACCCAGTGGCTCGAACGTTTACTCAGTTTACTTCTGCTCAAATATTATCTTACGGTATCGAAAATGATGATGCCATGATTCAAGCTAAAAATATTGAAATTAAGAGTCATGGAACTGAGTTTGATTTAATTCTTTTTGGTGAAACAACTCATGTTACAATGCAATTAATCGGCTTGTTTAATGTTTATAATATGCTTGCTGCGTTTAGTGCCGCATATGCTGCTGGACTTGATGAAACACAAATTATTAAATCACTTGAAAAAGTGACTGGTGTTAAAGGTCGTTTTCAATTAGTGCCTTCTAAAACGGGTATCAGTGTAATTGTAGATTACGCGCACACACCAGATGGGTTATTAAATGTCTTAGAGACAATACAAGATTTTGCACAAAATAAAATTTATTGCATTGTTGGCTGCGGTGGTGATCGTGATAAAGGAAAACGTCCTAAAATGGCAAAAATTGCTGCTGACCATAGTGATTACCCAGTATTTACTATGGATAATCCTAGAACTGAAGATCCTAAGGAAATTATGGCAGACATGCTGACTGGAATTCCAGAAAATAGAGCAACTGTTATAATGGATCGACACGATGCAATTGCTCAAACAATAAAAAAGGCGCAACCAGGAGATGTTATTTTAATTGCTGGTAAAGGTCATGAAGATTATCAAATTCTTGGTCGAGAAAAAGTGCATTTTGACGATGTTGAAGAAGCATCGGGAGCATTAAATAAAAAATAAGAATTGAGTGAGGATAAGACAATGACTAAACCAGAAATGTTTATACCGTTGGTAAGTGGATTCGCATTAACGTTTATGTTTATGCCATTATTTATTGGCTATTTTAGAATACGTAAACAAGGGCAAATGATTAGAGAAGAAGGACCAAAATGGCATGAGAAAAAGTCTGGTACACCAACAATGGGTGGATTTGTCTTTAATATTGCTATTATTATTACTGCAATTTGGACAGGTATATGGGCTAATTCTATGACACCAGCGATGATGATTATGATTTTCATCTTATTTTTATATGCTATTTTAGGATTTTGGGATGACAGTATCAAATTATTCAAACGACAAAATGAAGGTTTAAAGCCTTGGCAAAAATTATTGGGTCAAATAGTTGGTGGATTAATCTTCACCGTCGTTTATGTCCATGAACATTTGCCACTTGCAATTAATGTCTTTGGTTTTGGTGAGGTCTCAATCGGTATTCTTTATGCTGTATTCATTATTATTTGGCTTGTTGGATTCTCTAATGCGGTTAATTTAACTGATGGAATTGACGGTCTTGTTTCAGGTCAATCAATTATTGCATTCGGTGCATATGCAGTTGTTGCGCAAGTACAACAACAAAAGGATGTACTTATTTTTTGTTTATCTGTCATTGGCGCATTAATTGCGTTCATTTGGTTTAATCATAAACCAGCTAAAGTTTTCATGGGAGATATGGGATCGTTAGCATTAGGTGGTGCATTAGCAACCGTTTCAATTTTATTACACCAAGAACTATCACTCATTTTTATTGGTATTATATTTGTTTGTGAGACGGCAAGTGTTATTTTACAAGTAGCTTCATTTAAATTAACAGGTAAACGCATATTCAAGATGAGCCCAATTCATCATCATTTTGAAATGAGTGGTTGGAATGAATGGAAAATTGATATTGTCTTTTGGACTATTGGGTTAATTGCTGCGATTTTAACGTTACTAGTCATTTTATAAAGGGAGATTTAATTGGAATGAAAAATATTACGAATTATCAAAATAAAAAGGTTCTAGTTGTAGGTTTAGCAAAGAGTGGCTTGAATGCAGCCAAACTTTTAAAAGATTTAGGCGCATTTGTGACTGTGAATGATCATAAAAATATTGATGATAACCCTGAAGCTAAAGAGCTTTTGGCTGAAGGAATCAAAGTGATTACGGGCGGACACCCACTCTCTTTACTAGATGAGGATTTTGAGTTAGTCGTAAAAAACCCTGGAATTCCATATACAAATTTACTTATTGAAAAGGCAATGGAAAAAGGTTTACCTATTATTACAGAACCAGAGCTTGCTTATGAAATTTCTGAAGCGCCAATGATCGGGGTTACAGGAACGAATGGTAAGACAACTACAACGACGCTGATTTCATTGATGTTAAATCAAGAAAGAAAGCAAGGACGTGCATTTGTCGCTGGAAATATTGGTGTTCCATCTGTTGCCGTAGCAAAAAAGGTAACCAAAAATGATATTATTGTAGCTGAATTATCAAGTTTTCAATTATGTGGCATTGATAAATTGAAACCAGAAATAGCCGTTATTACTAATATTTATGAGGCACATACGGATTACCATAAAACTCGAGAAAATTATGTGAAAGCAAAAATGAGAATAACTGAAAATCAAGATTCTAGTGATTTTCTTGTTGTCAATTGGGATTTAAAAGAACTTCGTGAACTAGCTAAAACAAGTTCTGCTAACATTGTGCCATTTTCTAGATTAGATGAAATTGAAACAGGGGCTTATGTAAAAGACGGAAATATTTACTATCAGAATGAATTCATTATGAAATCGGATGAAGTTAATATTCCTGGTGAACATAATATTGAAAATGCGCTTGCAGCTATCGTAACTGCTAAAATTAAAGGTGTAACAAATACTGCTATTCAAGAAGTATTATCGACATTTACAGGAGTACGCCACCGTACACAGTTTGTTAGCGCATGGCATAATCGCAAATTCTATAATGATTCAAAGGCAACTAATATTGAAGCAACTGAGATGGCTGTAAAAGGATTTTCGAATCCAATTATACTATTAGCTGGTGGATTAGATAGAGGATTTACGTTTGAAAAATTGGTGCCTGTACTTAAAGCACATGTAAAAGCAATGATTGTTTTCGGTGAAACAGCTGATTTAATGCGAAATGCTGGAGAAGCGGCAGGTATTACTCAAATTAAGCAAGTCACTGATGTTGTTGCAGCTGTTCCCGAAGCATATAAATTAAGTGATAACAATGATATTATATTGTTATCCCCAGCAGCAGCTAGTTGGGATCAATATCCTTCATTTGAAGTACGTGGTGACAAATATATTGAAGCGGTTGAAAAATTAATGCAAGTAGAGGATAAATAAAATGAAAATTATTGTTTCTGGTGGTGGCACTGGCGGGCATATTTACCCTGCGTTGGCCCTTATTGAAGCGCTAAAAGTAAAAGATCCAACGGCTGAATTTTTATATGTTGGGACTGAAAAAGGACTTGAGAGCCGAATCGTTCCAGATAATGGAATTCCATTTAAAACAATTAAAATTCAAGGATTTAAAAGATCGTTATCAGTAGAAAATATTAAGACAGTCCAACTATTTTTAAAAAGTGTGAAAGACGCAAAGAAAATGATTAAAGAATTTAAACCAGACATTGTTATTGGAACAGGCGGTTACGTATGTGGTGCAGTGGTTTATGCTGCTGCTCGATTACATATTCCAACTATTGTTCATGAACAAAATAGTGTTGCAGGTGTAACAAATAAATTTTTGAGCCACTTTGTTGATAAAGTAGCTATTTCTTTTGAATCAGTTGCAGATCAATTTCCTAAGAAAAAAGTTGTTTTCACAGGGAATCCCCGCGCACAACAGGTTGTAAATGAAACAGAAATTGAAGCATTATCGCAATATGGATTATTAGATGATGTACCAACGATGTTAGTTTTTGGTGGTTCAAGAGGAGCTGCGAAAATTAATCAAGCAATGGTTGAAGCAATTCCTGAATTAAATAAAAAACCATATCAAATTTTATTTGTTACAGGTAACGTTCACTACGATAAAATTATGAATGATTTAAACGGGATAGAATTAAATAAAAATATTGTGATAAAACCATATTTAAATAATATGCCTAATTTATTAAGCCATATTTCTGTCATTTTAGGACGTGCTGGTGCAACAAGTATAGCAGAAATAACTGCACTTGGATTACCATCTATTTTGGTGCCTAGCCCTTATGTTACAAATAATCATCAAGTAAAAAATGCAATGAGTCTAGTTGATAATAATGCAGCTAAGCTTATTACTGAGGATAAGTTAACGGGATCAAAATTGGTCATGGTTTCAGATGAAATGATGCTCAATACTGATGTGAGAAGACAGATGGCTAATAATTCACGTAAAATGGGTGTGCCCAATGCTGCAGATAATCTAATTAAGGTTATGGAAGATTTAATCAAAATTAAAGAATAAGTTAGGAGGCCAAATAAGATGTCAAAAAATAAATTCTTAAAAAGAAAAAAAGCTGAATTGACACCTTGGGAGGCCTTACAAGAGAAAAAAAAGAAGAAAAATAAACGATTCGATTTTTTTGGAAACCCCAAAACAATTAGTGACCGATTACCAAAATTAAAAAAATATCAACATCATGCCCTAAAACAAAAATTAATTATTATAATTGGTTCGTTTCTGATTATTGGTTTAATTGCACTATATTTTATTTCACCATTAAGTAAAATACAAAATATTAGTATTTCAGGTGAAAAAACAGTTTCAAAAGTACAAGTAGAAAATGCTAGTAATTTACACATTAATGATCCATTATCCCACGCGTTTTTTAGAAAAAAAGCTATTTTAAAGGATATAAAAAAAGAATTGCCACAGGTGAAGTCACTAACTGTTAGCCATAATAAATGGAATGGTGTTAAACTTTCTATTAATGAATATGATCTTGCAGGATATATTTATAAAAATAAAACATACTATCAATTATTTTTGAATGGGACAATTGGAAGTAAGAAATTTGACCAACCAGTGGGGAATTATCCTACGTATTCTAAGTTTAATCAAACAAATATATTGCAAAAAATGGTTAAACAATATAAAAAAATTCCGATGAAAATCAGAAATGGAATATCAGAAATCGATTATCAACCATCCAAAGTGAATAATCAGCGAATATATATATACATGAATGACAGAAATAAAATTATTGCTAATATTGATAATTTTGCCGATAAAATGGCTTTCTATCCAAGTATCTCATCTAAAATGAAGAAAAAAGGTGTCGTTGATTTAGAAGTGGGTGCATATTCTTATCCATATAATAAGAAAAGTTAACAAAGTTGGTATGGCCTATGGGATATCCTTTCTAAATCAGGTCTTAATGTGGTAAAATATGAGTACTATATCTTATAAAAAATAATATTAAAAGCAAGCTGTAAGGAGGTTCTTTTTCAGATGGGTAACGCAGGTATATATGTGGGGTTAGATATCGGTACGACATCAATTAAAGTTATCGTTTCTGAATACGTTAATGGTCAATTGAACGTAATTGGTATTGGTAATGAACGCTCACAAGGTTTGAATAGGGGAATTGTAGTCGATATTGATAAGGCTGTAATTTCAGTACAAAAAGCTATTAAACAAGCTGAAGAAAAAGCAAATATTCAGATTCACGAAGTACATGTTGGTATTCCTGCTAATTTATTACAAATTATTCCTTGTAACGGCATGATTGCCGTTTCAGATGAATCAAAAGAAATTACAAATGAAGATGTTGTGAATGTTGCGAGTGCAGCATTAGTTCAAAATTTACCACCAGAAAGAGATATCATTGATATTATTGCTGATGAATTTGTAGTTGATGGATTTGATGGCATTAAGGATCCTCGTGGTATGATTGGTGTGAGATTAGAAATGCATGGATCAGTTTATACTGGCCCAAAAACAATTATTCATAATTTAAAAAAATGTGTTGAAAATGCTGGGCTAACTATCAGAGAAACAATCGTGAACCCATTAGCACTTGCATCAGTTGCGATGTCAGATGGCGAAAGAGACTTTGGTACTGTACTTATTGATCTCGGTGGTGGTCAAACGACTGCTTCAGTGATTCATGATCATAAGTTGAAATTTACATACGTGGACCAAGAGGGTGGCGATTTTGTCACGAAAGATATCTCAGTGGTTCTTAATACATCTGTTGAAAATGCTGAAAAATTGAAACGCAATTATGGATTTGCTAATTCTGAGTTAGCATCAGAAGATGATGTTTTCCCAGTTGATGTTGTTGGACAAAGTGAGCCAATCAATATCTCTGAAAAATATTTAGCAGAGATTATTGAAGCAAGAATCTCTCAAATCTTAGATAAAATAAAAAGTTCATTAGATGCTATCAAGGCGTTAGAATTACCAGGTGGCGTTATCTTAACTGGTGGTCTTGCAGCTTTACCAGGAATTACAGAATTAGCATCAGAAATTTTGCAAGTTCAAGTTAAAACCTACGTCCCTGATCAAATGGGATTACGCTATCCTTCATTTGCACAAGCCTTAGGATTGATTAATTATGCAGTCGAGCAAGATGAAGTCACATTATTAGTGAAAAGTGCAATGGGACTTGATATTGATCAATTAAGTTATAGTATTGTTGAACCAGACAACGAAAAACCTAAGAAGCAAGAAGTAAAAAACAAAGTTAAAAAAACTAGAAAACCAAAAACATCAGGGGATCCATTAAAATCAGTTAAAAACTTTTTTAATGAATTTTTCGATTAAATAGGAGGAAGTAAGTAATGGAATTTTCTTTGGACTCAAGTGAAGATAAAGGCGCAGTAATAAAAGTAATTGGTGTCGGTGGCGCTGGTGGTAATGCTGTTAATCGTATGATTGATGAAAATGTTTCAGGTGTTGAGTTTATTGCATTAAATACTGATGTTCAGGCATTGGAAAGCTCAAAGGCAGAAATTAAAATTCAATTGGGTCCTAAATTGACTCGTGGATTAGGTGCTGGTGCAACTCCAGATATTGGTAGTAAAGCTGCACAAGAAAGTGAAGAAGCAATTATCGAAGCTATTGATGGCGCTGATATGATTTTCGTTACTGCTGGAATGGGTGGTGGAACAGGAACAGGAGCTGCTCCTGTTGTAGCTAAAATCGCTAAAGATCAAGGCATTTTAACAGTCGGAATTGTAACACGTCCATTTACATTTGAAGGACCTAAACGTAGCCGTTTTGCTGCTGAAGGAATAGCTAATCTGAGAGATCAAGTTGATACGTTAGTTGTTATTGCTAATAACCGTTTACTTGAAATCATTGACAAGAAGACACCGATGCTTGAAGCATTCCAAGAAACAGATAATGTTTTACGTCAAGGTGTTCAAGGTATTTCTGAATTAATTACATCACCCGGTTTAATTAATTTAGATTTTGCTGATGTTAAAACAGTGATGGCTGATCAAGGAACTGCATTAATGGGAATTGGATCTGCTACTGGTGAAAATAGAACTGCTGAAGCAACAAAAAAAGCAATTTCTTCGCCATTACTCGAAGTTTCAATTGATGGTGCAAAACAAGTTCTACTTAATATCACCGGTGGTGCTGATATGAGTCTTTTCGAAGCGCAAGAAGCTTCTGAAATTATTTCACAAGCTGCAACTGATGAAATTAATATTATTTTTGGAACGTCAATTAATGAAGACCTAGGTGATGAAATCGTCGTAACAGTTATTGCAACTGGTATTGATGATGTTAAAGAAGAAAAAAAAGCCACAGTTCGTACACGAACATTACCAAGAACTGATGCACCTAAAGCAACATTAGCTGAAAAGCAAGAAGATCGTTTTGACGATTGGGATATTATGCACCCATCAAGTCAACCTGAAGAAAAAAAATCAACAGAATTTGAAAATGTTGAAAAACCAAATTTTGATGTCTTTAAGAATGATATCAAAACTGATGATTTAGCAACAAATAATGATGATAGTTTAAGTACACCACCGTTTTTCAGAAAACGACGTAAAGATTAATTAAATGAATCAATGGGGAGGTTACGGATATTATGGCTTTTGAAAAAATTGGTCGTTTTTTTGGGTTAGCTGAAGAAGATGATTTTGAAAATGATGATTACCAAACCGAAGAGTCTATGCGGACTTCGTCATTGAATCAAAGTAATAAAGTCGTTTCGATAAATGGTAAATATAGTCAACCACAAAAAATTAATTTATTTGAACCTAGAATTTATTCTGATGTTAAGGATATTGCAACGCATTTAATGCAAAATCAAGCAATCGTCGTAAATTTTCAAAAAATGGATGAAGTTCAATCTAAACGGATTGTTGATTTCTTGTCCGGAACAATTTTTGCTATTAACGGAACAATTCAAAGAATTGGCGATAATATTTTTCTTTGTACACCAAACTCATTTACTGTTGAAGGAAATATGGCAGATAATATTTTTGAAAAATTCGAATAAAAGAAAAATCGAGGTATACAAATGATTGAGTTTATTACATTTCTAGCTAAAGTGATTACGTGGGCTTTTGATGCTTATGAGCTAGCAATTATCATTTACGTTTTAATGTCATGGTTTCCAGGCGCTTATAATACGCCGGTTGGCCATTTCTTAAGTAAAATTTGTCAACCATACCTTGCATTTTTTGACCGTTTTATCCCGGCAATTGGGGGTATTAGTTTTTCACCAATTATTGCGATAATCGCGCTAAGCTTCATCCAAAATGGGGTTATGGGACTTCTGACTACTTTGATTCGTCTTTATGTTGGAGGCTAATGATATATGAATGATACAATTTACCAACATTTCAGGTCCGACGAAAAAGAAATTATTGATACATTGTCAGATTATATCGAGCAAGCTAAATCAGAGTACAGGGCAGTTCTAACTCATTTTTTAAATCCTAGAGAGGCACATATTGCGACCTATCTATTAGGCCAAAATGACGAAATTAGTTTAAAATTATTTGGTGGCACGAAAGAAGCTGAACGAAAAAGATTACTTTTTTATCCAGCGTATTTCGATGTTCAAGATAGTGATTTTGATTTACAACTTATTGAAATTAAGTATCCAATAAAATTTGCTACCTTAAAACATGGACAAATTTTGGGAACTTTGGCTAATGCGGGATTAGATAGAGAAGTACTTGGTGATATTTTAACAGATGGTCAGCAATGGCAGGTTGTTGTTGAAAAAAAGATGGCTAATTATTTGATTAGTCAAGTTGATCGTATTGGTAAAATTAAGGTATCACTTGAAGAGATTCCTTTTTCACAAACGGTGAGTGTCACAGATGAGTGGCAATCGCAAAATGAATTAGTTTCATCGTTACGAATCGATTCAGTCATATCAGCTGTTTATAATATGTCTCGACAAAACGCCAAAAATTTAGTTAATTCTGAAAAAGTTAGTTTAAATTGGCAAGTTATTAATAAGCCTGATTATGAATTAGCAGAGTTTGATGTTTTGTCAATTCGTGGTTTTGGACGAATCAAGTTAGATTTTATTGCAGGTATGACTAGAAAAGATAAATATAAATTAGAGTTATCAATATTAAAAAAATAAATTTTGAAGGACGTGCAAAATGACTTTAAGTCCATTAGATATTCATAATAAAGAATTTAACGTAAAATTACGAGGCTATGATCAAGACCAGGTTAATGATTTTCTAGATAAAATTATTAAAGATTATGAAATAACGTTAAAAGAAAATGAAAATTTAACTGAAGAAGTTAAAACTAGTAATGAAAAGTTAGAATACTTTAATGATTTAAAAGATTCTTTAAATCAATCAATTATTGTTGCTCAAGAAGCTGCTGATCGCGTTAAGGTTAATGCTAAGCGTGAATCTGAAATTATTAATAAAGAATCACAAAAGCAAGGTCATGATATTATTGATGAAGCGAATGAAAAAGCTAAACATATTATTGATATGGCTTCAGAAAAAGCTAAAAAATTAGCTGTTGAGACTGATGACTTGAAGAAACAAGCACGTATTTTCCGTCAACGTTTAAAAGTTATGATGGAATCACAATTAGAAGTTGTTAAAAGTTCTGATTGGGACGAAATTTTAAAACAAGGCGAGACAAGCACATATTCTGAAATTCAAGACGTTTTAAAACGTGAAGAAGACAAAGAAAAACGTGAAGCCAAAGAAATAAAAGAATCAGTTAATAATAATGACGATATTGTTGTTACAGAAATTATTGCTGAATCAGATGCAAATGAAGATTCTGAGCAAAATGATCAAGATACAATGGTCATTTTCCCAGATAATAAATAAATTTGAGAATAACAATTATATGATACATTTTTAGCGAGTCGATGATAGTGGAAGGTCGATAATAAGTATTATATAATTTATCATCTCAACGATTTCATTAAACTGAAATGATCAAGTAAGTTTAATCGGCTTCATCTCCGTTATCACGATGATTGAGTGAAATTTAACGTTATATAATGTTAAGTTTCTAAATTTGGGTGGTAACACGAAGACTTCGTCCCTTGTAACGGAGTCTTTTTGTGTATAATGAAATAAAATAACTTTTAAAAGGAGTTTATAATATGAAAATGAAAGAAACCTTAAACTTAGGTAAGACAGAATTTCCAATGCGTGGAAATTTACCAGTTAAAGAAGCAGAGCGTGAAGATGCATGGAGACAAAACGGTGTTTATGAACTAAGACAAAAGTTAAATGAAAAGAAACCAAGTTTCATTTTACATGATGGACCTCCATACGCTAATGGTAATATCCATATGGGACATGCTTTAAATAAGATTACGAAGGATATTATCGTTCGTTCAAAATCAATGATGGGCTTCAGATCACCTTTTGTTCCTGGCTGGGATACTCATGGCCTTCCTATTGAACAACAATTGGTTAAACAAGGTGTTGATCGTAAAACCATGTCAAAAGCTGATTTTCGTGAATTATGTGAAAAATATGCTTTGGAGCAAGTTAATTTGCAACGCGAAGATTTTAAACGTTTAGGCGTTGCAGCTGAATGGGATAGCCCATACATGACTTTACAACCTGAATTTGAAGCTGAAGAAATCAGAATGTTTGGTGAAATGGCTGAAAAAGGTTACATCTATAAAGGTAAAAAACCAATTTATTGGTCACCATCGTCTGAATCAGCATTAGCTGAAGCAGAGATTGAATACCACGATATTAAATCACCATCAATGTATATTACATTTGATGTAGTTGATGGGAAAGATATTTTAGATACAGATACAAAAATGATTATCTGGACAACAACACCATGGACAATTCCAGCTAATTATGGTGTCGCTGTACATCCTGATTATAAATATATCCAAATTAATGCTGATGGGAAAAAATATGTTGTCGCTGAAGAACGTTTAAATATTTTAAAAGAAGAATTTGATTGGGAAAATGTTGAAGTATTAAAAGAATTTTCTGGTCGCGATATGGAATATATGACAGTGCAACATCCATTATATGATCGTACATCATTAGTTATTCTAGGTTACCATGTTACTTTAGATTCTGGTACAGGACTTGTTCATACTGCTCCAGGACATGGTGAAGATGATTTTATTGCTGGACAAAAGTATAAATTACCCGTTGTATCTGTTTTAGATGAAAAAGGTGTCATGAATGAAGATGCGCCTGGATTTGAAGGGATATTTTATGATAAAGCTAATCCATTAGTAACTGATGAATTGAAAGAGAATGGTCATTTACTTAAACTTTCATTCTTTACGCATAGTTATCCACATGATTGGCGTACAAAAAAACCTGTTGTTTTCCGTGCAACGGCACAATGGTTTGCATCAGTAGAGATGTTCCGCGATGATATATTAAAAGAAATTGAAAAAGTTGATTTTAAAAACGAATGGGGTAAGGTTCGTCTTTACAATATGATTAGAGATCGTGGCGATTGGGTGATTTCACGTCAACGTGCTTGGGGCGTTCCATTACCTATCTTCTATGCAGAAGATGGGACACCTATCATTACACCAGAAACAATTGAACATGTTGCTCAATTGTTTGAAAAAAATGGATCAAATATTTGGTTCAAAAATGATGCTAAAGCACTACTTCCTGAAGGATTTACAAGTGAACATAGTCCTAATGGTGAATTTACAAAAGAAGAAGATATCATGGATGTTTGGTTTGATTCAGGTTCTTCACATCGTGGAGTGCTAGGTAAACGTGATAATTTAACGTATCCTGCAGATCTATATATGGAAGGTTCAGATCAATATCGTGGATGGTTTAATTCAAGTGTTATTACATCCGTTGCAACTAATGGAATTGCACCATACAAACAGTTGATGTCACAAGGATTTGTACTTGATGATAAAGGACATAAGATGAGTAAATCGCTTGGGAATATCATTTTACCAAGTAAAGTTATTAAACAATCAGGAGCTGAGATTATCCGATTATGGACAGCATCAGCAGATACATCTTCTGATATCGCTGTTTCAATGGATATTTTAAAACAAGTCTCTGAAACATATCGTAAGATTAGAAATACATTTAAATTTATTTTGGCTAATACAACTGACTTTGATCCAAATGAAAATGCAATTGCATTTGATGAATTGGCATCAGCAGATAAGTATATGTTAATTAAATTAAATACATTTTCAAAAGAGGTTTTGGATGATTATGCTGAATATGATTTCTTAGCAATTTACAAAAAAGTGATTACATTTATTTCAAATGACTTATCAGCATTCTATTTAGATATTGCAAAAGATATCGTTTATATTGAAGCTGAAGATAGTTTTGAAAGACGCTCAATGCAAACTGTTCTATACCAGATTGTAACAACAATGGCTAAGTTATTAACACCTATCTTGCCACATACAACTGAAGAAGTTTGGGACTATTTGAAAGAACCAGAAGAATATGTTCAATTAAGTGAAATGCCAGAAGTTGCCCATTTTGATGGTGAAATTAAAATTGTTGAAAATTGGCAAGCATTCATGAAAATTCGTTCATATGTCTTAAAGGCTTTGGAAGATGCGCGTGATGCAAAATTAATTGGGAAATCATTTGAAGCAAAAGTTATTTTATATGTGAATGATTCTGATAAAGAATTACTTAACGTACTTGATACGGATATCCGTCAACAATTGATTGTTTCTGATTTAGAAATTTTATCTATTGATGATGTTCCAGAAGATGCAACTAATTTTGATAACTTAGCTGTTAAAGTTGAAGTAGCTAACGGTGAAGTTTGTCAAAGATGTCGTATGGTTAAGACTGATGTTGGGGAGGATACTGCGTTACCAACGCTCTGTCATCGTTGTGCAACGATTGTTGAACAAGGTTATCCAGAGGCAGTTACAGAAGGTTTTGAAAATTAAATATTTCAAAAAAGGAATAACGTAGAGTTATTCCTTTTTTTGAGTCAAATTGATTACAATCCTAAAAATATAGCGTAATATGTAAGGTATACAATTATAGTGAGAGCAGGTGTTCAATGTGGAATTAGTAAAAGTACATGGATCAGAAAACGATTTTTTTCTTTTAGATCAAACTAAATTAGAGACAGCATTATCAGATGAAAAATTAAAGAATTTAGCAATTCAAATGTGTGATCGAGAATCTGGATTACACGGTGGCTCAGATGGCATTTTAGTCGTTGATAAATCAAGTCATAATGGTGTTCTAGGTCAAATGAGAGTCATCAATGCTGATGGTACAGAGGCTAGTATGTGTGGAAACGGTTTAAGAACTGTTGGGCGCTATTTAGAAACTAAATTTGGACAAACAGAATTTAAAGTTGAGACAATGCATGCTGATTTAGATGTTAAGAAAGCACCAAATCTTCAGGCAGGCGTTGCAGCTTACAATGTCGAAATTTCACCTGTTAGTTTTGAGTCACAAACGTTACCAATGTTTTTACAAAGACAAACATTGGTAGATGAAATTATTCCTGAATTTTCACAAACGTTAAAGTTTTCAGCTGTCTCGGTACCAAATCCGCATTTAATTACTTTTGTTGATCATACAACGTTACAAGGACCGGAACTTGAAAGAATTGCAACTTATTTAAACGGTGAAAATCCGTATTTTCCAGATGGTGTTAACGTTAGTTTTGTTGAAAAATTAGATAATAAATCAATTTTTGTTAGAACTTATGAACGCGGAGTTGGGTTTACTAATGCGTGTGGAACAGCAATGTCTGCTTCAAGTTTAATGTTTGTTCTGTTAAGTGAAGGTAAAGTGCCATTTGGAACTGAAATTAATGTAAAAAATCCTGGTGGTATGGTTAAAACTGTTGTGCATCAAGATGAGAGTGGCAATTACTGGATGTCTCTAATTGGTAATGCAACTAATGTTGCGAATATAACAATTGAGTTAGCTGATGCTCTGAATGGTGATTTTTCTAAGGCCAAATGGATATCAACTAATGAACAGGATGCTTATTTAAAGTTTATATTAAGTATTATGTAATTTTATGGGGGTAAAAGACATAAATGACTGTCTTTTATCCTTTTTTTAATTTAAAATAAAGGGAAACGCTTGAGGAAATTTAATGAAAAAATGGATCATTGGAATTTGTTTAATGCTGATAATAATTGGCTTTGTTATTTTTGGCATTAGTTATTATTTATTTGAATATGCGGAGACACCAACCAATAAGGAATTTATTAATTCAGAACCTAAAAGTGCTGAGTTAAAGAAAGAATACACTTGGTTAAAACAAGTTAAAAAATTAAATTGGCAGATCAAATCTGAAGATAATTTAAAGCTTAAAGCAATTTATGTTCCTGCAGAAAGTAAAACTAATAAAACAATATTTGTTGCTCATGGATTTATGGGAAAGAAAGAAGAAATGGTCCGCTTTATTCATTTTTATCATGACAAAGGCTATAATGTTCTTGCACCAGATGCAAGAGCACATGGCCAAAGTCAAGGTGATTATATTGGTTATGGTTGGTTAGAGAGAAAAGATAATTTACAGTGGCTTGATAAAGTAATTAAATATAAAGGTACAGATTCAAAAATTACTCTATTCGGTGTTAGTATGGGTGGCGCAACGGTTATGATGTTGAGTGGAGAGAAAAAATTGCCTTCACAAGTTAAGGCAATTATTGAAGACTGTGGCTATACAAGTGTGGCTGATGAGTTAACTTATCAGTTGAAACAGATGTATAAGTTACCTAAAATCCCTATTATCCCTATTGCTAGTCTGATATCAAAAGTTAAAGCAGGTTACTCATTTTATGAAGCAAGTTCAATTAAGCAATTAAATCATAATAAGTTACCTGTGTTATTTATTCATGGTAGTGACGATAAATTTGTTCCGACTGAGATGATTTATCAAAATTATGCTGCGACAAGAGGACCTAAAGAAATTTTCATTGCACATGGTGCTAAACATGCTACGTCATTTACAAAAGATAAAGTTGAGTATGAAAAGAAAGTAACTCATTTTTTAAAACAATATTTTAACTAGGAAAAGTAAAATAACGAGGTTAATTAAATGAATTTAGAAGAAAAAGTTTTATCAGAAGAATTAATATTCAAAGGACATGTTATAGAAGTTGTTAATGAGACGGTTAAACTACCAAATGGTGAACAATCAAATAGAGAAATCGTACATCATCATGGTGCTGTAGGTATATTAGCAATAACGGATGAAGAAAAAATTGTTCTAGTTAACCAGTGGAGAGCACCTATTAGGAAGACATCATTAGAAATTCCGGCCGGTAAAATTGATGGCGATGATCATAATTTAATCGAGACTGCAACACGTGAACTGAATGAAGAAACACGCTATGAAGCTAAACATTTAGCTGAAATATATGGGTTTCATTCAGCATTAGGATTTGCGGACGAATATTTAACGCTATTCTATGCGACTGGATTAGAAAATGTAGATAACGAGTTACCTCAGGATATTGATGAATTTTTAAATGTAGTCGAATTGACGTTTAATGAGGTTCAAGCTAAAATT
Organism: Dellaglioa sp. CoH-55-MRSF-7; assembly: GCF_056782235.1. The sequence goes on along the minus strand of NZ_JBXAYI010000004.1, from coordinate 56,732 downwards.
AAATCTGGTGAAATAACTGATGTTAAAACTATTTTAGCGGTTAATCATTGGGAAATTGAACGATTAAAAGGTGAATTACATGGATGATGAAAAAAAGTTATCGAGAAGTGAATATCAGAGATTACAAGAATTAAAGAATGATCCTGAATTTCGACAAAAAGAACGTCAACGAGTTGAAAAGGAATACCAAGATGAACATCCAACAAGAAGCTCATCTTCAGAACAACCAGAAAAAACAAATAAAAAAAGTAAATTAAACCAATTTTTGAATTGGACAATTGTATTTTTAGTTATTGCAATTGTAATTGTATTTTTAGCTTTATTCTTATTACCTTAGATATTAATAAAAAATGGAGGGTAACAACATGATTTACGGTATTTTATGTGCAATGGAGGAAGAAATTCTTTCGCTTAGAAGTCATCTAGAGAATAGAAAAGACAAAGAAATTGGCGGGATTTCATTTTATACAGGCCAAATTAATGGAAAAGAAGTTGTTTTGGTTAGATCTGGTATTGGTAAGGTACAAGCAGGGATGACAACAGCCCTTTTAATTGCAGAATTTGGAGTAACAGCCGTTATTAATTCTGGTTCAGCTGGTGGTATTGGTAATGGACTTAAAATTGGAGATGTGGTCTTAGCCACAGAAGTTGCCTATCATGATGTTGATGCAACAGCTTTTGGATATGAAATTGGTCAATTACCCCAACAACCAACTAAATACTTGGCAGATACAAATTTAAACGATGCAATTAAAAAAGCGGCTCAAGAAAATGATTTAAGTATAAAACCAGGACTAATTGTATCTGGTGATCAATTTATAGCAAGTCAAGCTCAGACAGATGTCATACTTAATCATTTTCCTGATGCTCTTTGTAGTGAAATGGAAAGTGCCGCAGTTGGTCAGGCAGCACACCAATTTGGTATTCCATTCACTATTGTTAGAGCGATGTCAGATGTTGGCGATGAAGAAGCTGGACAAACATTTGATGATTTTATTATTGAAGCTGGTCAAAAATCAGCACGAATGATTCTATCATTATTAAGCTAAATTAAAAGGAGATAAACTAAATTAATGTCAGGAATATACTTAGATAACGCAGCAACCACACCAATGGCAAATGAAGTCGTTGAAGTGATGACAGATATGATGAAGAGCACCTTCGGGAATGCCTCAAGTACACATCAATTTGGACGTTCAGCACGAATGGTGCTTGATGATAGTCGACAAATTATTGCAAATAGTATTCATGCAAAAGAATCAGAAATCATCTTTACAAGTGGTGGTACTGAGAGTGATAATATGGCTATTATGCAAACAGCTATTCAGAGAAAAACATTAGGTAAGCATTTAATCACAACAGCAGTAGAGCACCAGGCTATTTTAAAAACAATGAAATATTTAGAATCAATTGGATTTGAAGTTACTTATTTACCAGTTAATGAAGATGGTGTTATCAATATAGTCGATTTTAAAGAGGCTTTAAGAGATGATACAATTCTTGTTTCAATCATGATGGGTAACAATGAGACGGGAAGTCATATGCCAATTCATGAAGTTGGTGAGATTTTAAAGGATCATCAAGCTTGGTTCCATACGGATGCTGTTCAAGCTTATGGACTACTGGATATAGATGTTAATGAGGATCATATAGATATGTTATCAACATCAGCCCATAAATTGAATGGGCCTAAATTTTTAGGCTTTCTCTATAGAAGAGAATCTATATTTTTCCCTCCCTTTATTAAAGGTGGGGAGCAAGAAGACAAGAGACGAGCAGGGACAGAAAACATACCAGCAATTGCAGGTTTTGCTAAAGCTGTTTCTTTAATCTCAGATGATGAAAAACAAGTACGACAATTAAAGTATCAAGGCTTCAAAAAGCAAATTATAGCGGGATTAGATGATAACCATATTGATTTTGAAATTAATGGGACACTCTCAGATGATAACTTACAACATGTCTTTAATATTTGGATAAAAGGTATTCAAACTGAAGTATTACAGACCCGGTTAGATTTGGCAGGTATTGCTGTTTCTGGTGGCTCTGCATGTACTGCTGGTAATCTCGAACCTTCACATGTATTAATGGCTATGTACGGTGAAAAGAGTCCGAGAGTCACAGAATCTATTCGATTGAGTTTTGGAAAAGATAATACAGCTGAAGAGATAGATACTTTTATAGTACAATTAGTTAGAATAGTTGGTAGATTGAAAAAATAGGGGGAATTTAATAATGGCATTTGAAAAAAGTATTCAACTTTTAGGAGATACAGTAACTTATGAATTGAGTTCTGATGTAAAAAAATATACGTTAAGAGATTTAGGATTTGCAGAAACTAAAGCAGGTAATTTTCAATTGGAGAGATCTTTAGATCCTAATTCACCTTTCAATAAGGGCATTAAAGTTAAAGTTATCGTTGATAAGTCATTAACTGGATTTAAAATGTCAACGACGACTGCTAATGGACTTAAAGCAGTTAATATATTTCATGGTGAAGATAAAAAAGCTGAAACTGAACAATTTGATTATGTGATTGGTCAATTAATTGATAGGGATGTTTTGAAAAAGGTATTGTCAAAATGACAATACCTTTTTTATTATTATTAATAGTATTTTATAAGGGTATATTAACTATGAAGTATTATAAGGATGTTTTTGTATGTACGTTTTTAGATTGAAAAGGTATAATAAAGCGTATTCACTATATTCAATAGGAGATGAAATAATGGATTTATATTTGATGAAAGCAGAATCATTATATAAAATATTGATTAAAAAATTTGAAGTATCTTTTGAAGGGTCTAAGGTAGAATTCTCGTTAGATGATTTGTATAGTTTGGGATTGAAATTAAGAAGTAAGAAGTTAATTTCAGATATTGATTTTGAAAAACTTAGAATAGTTGCAATTACTCATGACATAAATAAGTTAGAAGAAATACACCAATATTTTGATGTATTTAAGAAAGATAAAAATATAACAGAATCTGCTCTGGCACAGATGTTAAAAAAATTATCATTTGAAGCAAAAGATTCTGTAATTGATGCAAGTGATTTTAGTGCTTTTAATGAATATATGCACGTAGAACGAGAAATACAACATAGGTTAGAGAAGATAATTCTTAATAAAATACAGAGAGAAAAAAGTTCTTTAACTTTTATTGTAGGAAATGTAGGAGATGGAAAATCGCATCTATTATCTTACATGAATAATCAATATTTTGATATTTTTAAAAAAAATAAAGTATATATACATAATGATGCAACGGAAAGCATTAATCCTAATTTATCATCTATTGATTCGTTAATGGATATTCTCACAAAGAATAAGAATGAAATTGAAGGTTATAAACATGTTATTATTGCTATTAATTTAGGGGTAGTTAAGAGATTACTTCATAAAATAAAGTCAGATTCGACATTAAGTGAAATTACAATTGCATTGAGTAATATAGAAAAAAATAATCAGGAAAATATAGAAGATAAAAAAGTATCAGTGATTTCATTTTTTAATAATGCAAACTTTGAAATTGATGAGACGGGTGTGAACAGCTTATATTATGATCAAATTTTTAAAAAAATATGTTTAAAAGAAGAAAATAATCCATTTTATAATGCTTACAGAAATGATTTAGAAAATGGCTATGATAAAGTTGAACATATTAATTATGAGCTGTTCTTAAATAAGAAAGTCCAAGAAGCAATTAAATATTTATTGATAAGAATTCAAGTTTCTAATGGTATAATCATCTCCACTCGAGATGTATTGAACTTTATTCACGATATTATTATACCAGCAAAGGAAATTAAAAGTAATTACACATCATATTTACCTTATTTATTATTTGAAAGCCAAAATAAGTCTGAGATATTAAAAGCTATTTATTTTCTTGATCCATCACGAAATTCAAATAAAAAAATTGATGAATTTAATGTTGAGGTATACAACTATGATGATGAGTATGTTGATAAAATTGAAGATAAAATTGAAGATAATGAAAGAGCAATTCAAAAAGTTATAGAATCTGTTGGTAAATTAGATACGGATAGACATAAAATTCGAGTTAACACATTTCTTAGAGTTCAATTTTTATTAGATTATCAAAATGAGTTATTTGATAATGAAAATTATTTTTCTTTTCTAAGTATTCTTTCAAAAAATGTAAGACAAATTAAAGAGTTGGCAAAATTGATACAAAGCAATGTATTACGGTGGAACGGTCAAACTGTAAAAGGATTCGCGTTTATAAATAATTTGAGTTTAAAAACTAGAGTTGCAGTGCCATTAAGATTAAACTATGTAGATTTTGAAATTAACAAGTTTGAAATTAATATGTGTTTTAAAGATACAAGTAATGAAGCTGAATATTTTGTTAAAATAGATTTTGAAGATTATGTGCTATTGACAAAAATTCATAATGGATATGTTATTTCTAATATTGAACGGTCAGAGGCAATGAATTTTAACAATTTTGTATTTAACATATTACTGAATACTAATAACAATGAAACTGTTATTGTTGGTAATATAAATGATGGATATCTATATAAAATAGAGAATAATGGGATTGATTATGAAGTATCAGAGGTGAAAATATAATGTCTATTGAATTAGAAAATTTAAAAAAACATTTGGAAATGGATAAAGGAAAGATAAAAAATAATCATCATAAATCAGGACAATTATTACCGTTTATGACCCGTGAGCCAGAGAGAGCAAAATTTGAAAATGGATTTGCACCAATTATAGGTAATTTAGCAAGGATTAGCATTAACAAAGGTGAGATATCAAAGGATACTAAATCCTTTGATAAGGATATAAGTGATGATTTTGATTTATCTAAAATAGGTAATAAAGATAAATTTTTAAAATTATTTTCTAATTCGGCACTTGATGAAATTTATATTCCCAAGTTGCTGGCGTATAAAAAGTCGAACGAAAAAAAAAGTTCAAGTGGAGAATTAAAGATTGCAGCATTTTTAAATTATACACTTGAGCTAGAGAAAAATAATATGTGGATTGAATTTATAAATAAAAAAGATGAGCACAATCTTTATGAAAAAATTATTATAGAAAATTTACATGAACTAACTAATAATAATATAAAAAAAGAAAAATTTGTTTCAATTGGTGACCAAAGTATATTCTTAGATTATTTTAATCATGATTTGAACAATTTTATGAAAAATACAACATTTTTTATGAAAAATATTGATACATTTTTTAGCTACTATTATTTTTTCATAATTAGTCAAATAATAATGAATATTGGAACCTTCGATGAGTTTAATAAAAAAAATATTTTTTTTGCACTTGATACGGAAAAAATATCAGGTTCAAGACCAACAAATGATAGAGGTTATGCTCAAGTTAAAGAAAACGCAACTGATTTGTTAGTTAACGTTGATTTATTAGATTATTTAAATTTATTAGTTCCTAGTGAAAAATTTTATAGTTTATTTCAGTTAACAGATATAAATTTTGAATATTCAATAGAACTTAGAAATAATTTAAGTGAATTTTTAAATGAGTTTTTGGAGGATGATATAAGCATGTCATCTGAAAATAATATAAAGGATAATATAAAACTTTTAAAATTAAAATTAACAAAAAATTTATCCGACGAAACTAAATCTAGATTTTCTAAATCTTTTGAAGCAATAGCAGTAAAATATTTTGTAAAAAGACGTGGTAGACTTGGAAATGTTTTAAACATGACTGATGATACTGTATTGGTGATTACAGCGGGTATAGTTGGTTCAGAAAAAATGCTTGTTAAAGATGTTATTACCGAAATGAGTAATAGAGGAATTTCATTAGATAATATTTCTAAAAGAAAATTAGTAGAAACATATGAAAAAATGAATATTCTTGAAAAATTAAGCGATAGCGGGGATGCACAATATGTCAAACCAATATTATAAATTTTTAATCGAACGGTTATTTAAATGGTTTAAAACCCAAAATATTAGTGCTGGTAGCAGGTATTATTTGAATTTAGATCAAAATAATGAAGTTGTTAGATTCTATAATGCATTTGAAATGAATGATATTATTTCTACTGAAGATTTTGTAATTGATCAAAAGGACGTGCAGTTCCATGGTAAAGTGGTAAATATAAATGGTGTTAACATATTATTTGTTGCAGCAACAGATAAAATGAACTCAGATTTTTTAGTAACACTTAGAAATAGGGTTAGTTTACAATCTGACATATGGAGAAATACGGCACTTTTTATCGTGTGTACTGAAATTCTTGACAGTATATCGGGTGGAGCCATGAATGTTAGTCACGGAAATGGGCCTTTTTCTGTTGATAAAATTAAACACGATTTAAAAAGTGAAATAGAAAAGTCCGGGTTATCGGACGCTAACCAAGTAGTATTAGAAGAGTTTAAAAAGAATATAATTTTGGAAGATTCAATGAACTTAACATTATTAGATTTTGCCAGTATTTTTTCAATTTTAGAAAAATCAGAGATTACTCCGGATGACTATAAAAATATGGGTTATTTTTATGATACACAAATACAAACGTATGATGCTGATAATATTAAAAAAAGATTAAGAGAAAATAAGCAAGATTTTCAAAAGATTGGTGGTTGGCAAGAATATAATACTGTTGAAGATAAAATAGTTAACTACACGCAAGCAGATTTAGAATCAATGAGTATGTTGAAAGAAAAGGATATTTGGATGGATGTCGATTTTTCAAAAATAAAAAGAGGAAAAGAAAAATTAAAAGAATTAAGAAAAGATACAATTATTTATCAATCAGATAAAATAAATAAAGTTAATCCTGATTTAATTATATATGACCGAAGTAGAGAAAATGGTGAAAATAAAAATTCTGTTAAGTACAAAAACAGATTTATTTTAATATTTAAAAATAATATTAATCATGAAAATAATCAATTGATAATAAAACTTCCTTTTGATGATTCTGTGAAGGCATCAAGAATTAATAAAAGTAAGAGCCATATAATTGATGGGAAATCTGCTGAATTTACTGCAGATGGTAATAATTTAAAAATTATTGTAAACGACTTCAATGTGATGGATATATATGGAATTAAGACCTCATATGAACATTCAAAGGCACAGAAATATACATTTCAAATAATTTATTTACCATTTTCTCAAGACATATTTAATAATATATTATCGAGTTATCGTGTAAAAATAACTAAATCTAAGATGGAGATTCAGTTAGAATACGAAAAAAATTATATAATTGGTGGTACAGATTTTATTGATGAGGTTGATTATGATCAGATTAAATATAATGTAATTCCTATTTCAGATGAAGTGGGTGTAAATATTAATTTTGAAAATATTGATTCAGATGAAAGTGAGAATGAATTTAAGCTAGTTAATGAAGGCATTGAAATACCATTTTCAATTTTAGATAATAGTCAGAAGCCGGTTCCCAGAAGTGGTTTGTTTATAGAAAAAAATAGGCGTAAGGCTAATGAAAGTTTAATTTTTGATGGGGCTAAAATAATTAATGGTACAGAAAAATATTATGTCTTTAGTGAAAATAAGAAGTTGTTGAATTATGAAGTAGATATTATTAAACAACAAATATTGTATGCAAAAATAGATGATTCAATTGTCACTAGTATTGAAGTTCAGATACCTGAACAAATAAGAATAGACTATATTCTTATTTGTAAGCTATTAAAAGAAAGAAATACTATTTTAAGTTTAAGTTATTTTGATCAAGAATTATTGAAAGCTCTTAATAAATATTGTGATGATTTTGATGAAGTAATTAATCAAATCTCCGAAGAAAGACTTACATTGGAATTAAAAGATTTATATAAAATGGGTACAGTAGAAATCGATGGGGAAATAGCTTATACACCTTTACATCCAGTATTGATTAAATATCAACTAGAGTTATTAAAAAGGACAGAATTTCAATCTATACCTGAAAATTTTATTCGAACGTTAAATCCAAGTGGATTAGTTCCATATATATCAAAAAATGGGGGACTATTAAAATCAAATTTTGATGATAGTTCGCCTAGATGGTTATTCTTTAATGAATTTAAAAAATCAAAAATATCAGCGATTTCTAGAAATATTATTACTTCTAGAATGTTAGATTTTTATAAGCATTTTCATTATCTTTTTGAAGTAAGTTCTGATTATGCATTAAATGCTTCAATGCATAATATTAACGATGATAAAACAATATTAAAGAGTACGATTGATTTTATGTTAAAACAGCTTCAAAATACTAAACAAGGGTTTAAATTAGAAAATATGCATCCTGTTAATTTATATATAAATAACGATAAAAAAATTCTTAATCCAATATATGACCAATTTAATCAAATTATAACGGCAGCTGATTTTGAAAATTTATTTTCTGAAAAATTTATGGGAGATAAAATTAATGATTATGCTAATGAAGACGTAATTAAAGTATTAAAATCGCGGATTAATATTTATCATAATTTTGTTAGACAACCATATAGTCATGTTTCATTTTATAAGATGGATGTCGAGAGTAATGCCAATAGTTTTAAATCAGATAAGCTGGAAATGAATTATACTTTAGGCGGTCTAATAAGTGGTAAAAAATATAGTCTTGATAAAAAAATGTTTATACAAGGATTCGGTGTAAATATGGATTCAAAATATTTACATCGGCCATTGATCAAATTTATGTATGATTGGAATGCATTTAGTGTAGCCAACAATGCGGAAACAAATGTTTATCAAGCAGGAATTACGAATGTAAATAACATTCCAAGTTTTGAAAGTGAAGATGGTCATTTTGATGATATATTAACGAATATTATGGAAAATAGTAATTGGGTAACGTTATTGGATCCAGATATCAGTTTGGATTATTTTTCGGAACGTAATGATTTATATATTATTCATTATACAGATCAAAGTAACACTTCAAATTATGAGTCAATAACTTTTACAAACCAAATTGAACAATATAGTTTAATTATCAATGATAAGATAGAAAGATATGACAAAACTATAATTAAAAATAAAGAAACAAGTTTAAATATTATTAAATCATTTAACATTATTAATGGAGAATGGCTTCTAAAAATTATCGGAGATAAAACGAATCACAATATAGTGAGGGAAAAGTTAAGTATTATTTCGGCGTATAAAGAATTAATGGGTATTTTAGAAACTGAGAATATTATTTGGGTGCCCATATCGCTAGAAGAGATATTAAGAGTTTCTGGAATGGTTGGCATGAGCCAAAAAGAAGGATTATTTACAGCAAAAAATCTAGGAATGACAGGAGCTACAAGTGATGATCTGTTATTCATGGGTGTTGAAGTAGGAGAAAATTTAAAAATTCATTTGTTTCCTGTCGAAGTTAAAGTTGGACAGAACCATTCGGATGTTATATCTAAGGCAACGTTGCAGGCGGTTAATACGGCAGAAACAATAAATGAGGCGCTGAGGGATGAAAATAAATTTAAATCCGAATATTACCGTAATTTTTTTATGACAATATATTTAGCTAATCTAAAAAAAATGTTTAATAACAAGTTAATAAATGCAGAACTATATAAAAAAATTCAAGATAATGATGATAAGTTATTGAATAATGATTTTATAATTTCAAATGAATTAAACGAATATTATGGCAAGGCTTTCATTGTTTCATTTGGTGATAGAAATGATAGTCGGAGAATTCTTAGAAAGGAATTAGGCGGTAAGAATATAACTGAAATTAAACTTCCTGAGGGTGACGCATACATTTATGCAAGTAAGGGATTAAATGAAATCATCTCAGAAATTAAAAGTGGAAAATTGGGATTTCCGGAAGAAAGCCTTTTAAAAAATATTTTGCATGATGATAGTTATCAAGAAACTATCGATACTGATAAAGGAAAAAATATTATTATAAACAAAGAATTAGATACAGAGTCAGCTTATGAATATTGTGAAAATAAGGATAAAAAAAATTTTGAAGATAACAACGAAATTAAATCTATAAATAGTATAAATGAAAGTCAAAGTCAATATTCGAATATAAATGAACTTTCTGATTTTGAAATAGAATATCCTGAAAATACATTTTCTGAAAAAACTAGAATTAAATTAGGCGTTAAAAAAGGTAGTGTTGATGAAGCTTATTGGGAGTATGGAAATCCAGGGCTTTCAAATAGGCACATGATTATTACGGGTAAGTCTGGGCAGGGGAAGACTTACTTTGTTCAAACATTACTGTATGAGTTGGCTAATAAAAATATTAATAGTTTGGTAGTTGATTATACTGATGGATTTTTGGAAAATCAATTGGATAAAAATTTTGTTAGCAAAATGAGACATGATAATAAAATTCAATTTCACTTAGTTAAAGCGGGGGATAAATTACCTATAAATCCATTTAATCTTCAAGAAATAGATTATGGTGGTGGAACCTTTATTACTGAAGATGTAAATGATATGGCAGACCGAGTATCTCAAATGTTAGATAACGTTTTTGAGTTAGGCACTCAGCAAAGGTATTCATTGAAAACTGCAATAAGTGATGGTTATGCAAGAAACGGTAAATCATTTACCTTTTTACATTTAAAAAATATATTAAGTGACGAAGATGAATTCAAGGATGGGTTAAAAATAGTAGGTAGACTAGATATGTTATTGAGTTCAAATCCTTTCACTTATACTAAAGATTCCAAAAACTGGGAGTCATATTTAAATAAAGATGGAACTATTCATATTTTTCAATTAAAAGGATTTCAACATGATATACAAAAAGTTATTACTGAATTTGTACTTTGGGATTTGTTTAATTATCTTCAAAGTATTGGAAATACAGAAGAAAATCCAATTCCAGTGGTACTTGATGAAATACAAAATTTAAATTTTAAAGATAACTCTCCAACTGTTAAAATTTTAAAAGAAGGAAGAAAATTCGGTTGGTCAGGAATTTTTGCAACTCAATCTATATCAGCTATTAAGGGTGATATCAGTAGTGTCTATAATGCATCTGAGCAAGTTAATTTTTTACCATTGGAAGACCAAGTTAAACTTATTGCGAACACGCTATCTTTAGATAAAGACAGTAATCAACAATATCAATATCTTTTATCTAATTTACAAAAAGGCGAAAGTATTATTAAAGGGCCTATGCTTAATGGTACCAATCAAGTGGTATCACGAATAGAATCTATTAAAATAAGTGGATTTGATGATCGTATAAACTAAGTAAAGTAAATTATGACACACTAGGGTTGTATTAGTATATATTATTGGTATAATAGTACTTACTGAAATAGTGCGACCTTCAAATCGTAGATTTTTTCAGAATCTAATTGAAATGATGGTGATAGTATGCCAGATAATAGTAAAACTCGTGTCGTTGTTGGGATGAGTGGTGGCGTCGATTCATCAGTTGTTGCTTATTTATTAAAGCAACAAGGTTATGATGTAGTTGGTGTCTTCATGAAAAACTGGGACGATACGGACGAAATGGGTGTTTGTACTGCAACAGAAGATTACAAAGATGTTGCTAAAGTAGCAAACAAAATTGGAATTCCTTATTATTCCGTTAATTTTGAAAAAGAATATTGGGATCGCGTATTCACATATTTCTTGGATGAATATAAAAAGGGTCGGACACCAAATCCAGATGTGATGTGTAATAAAGAAATTAAGTTTAAAGCATTTTTCGATTATGCTATGGAACTTGATGCTGATTACATCGCAATGGGACATTATGCACAAGTTGAGCAAGATGCTGACGGTATTATGCATATGTTACGTGGGGATGATAGTAACAAAGATCAGACTTATTTCTTGAGTCAATTATCACAAAAACAAATTCAAAAAGTTATGTTCCCAATTGGAAACATTGAAAAACCAGAAGTTAGAAGAATTGCTGAAGAAGCTGGACTTTCAACTGCTAAGAAAAAAGATTCAACAGGTATTTGTTTTATCGGCGAAAGAAACTTTACAAAGTTCCTTGGTGAATATTTACCAGCACAAACGGGTAATATGATGACTGTTGACGGTGTAAAAATGGGCGAGCATTATGGTCTTATGAATTATACAATTGGTCAACGTAAAGGTCTTGGTATTGGTGGTACGGGTGAAGGTAACGATCCTTGGTTCGTTGTAGGTAAAGATTTAGCAACAAATACATTGATTGTTGGACAAGGTTACCATAATGATTTACTTTATGCCGATTATCTTGAAGCATCAGAGTTAAGTTTTATGGCACCAATCGATCGCTTTGGCAATGATTTCCATATCACTGCTAAGTTTAGATACCGTCAAACTGATGTTGGTGTGACGGTTCATTTAAATGATGACCGTACAGAAGCTACAGTTGAATTTGATGCACCAGTACGTGCTATTACACCTGGACAGGCTGTTGTCTTTTACGATGGCGCAGAATGCTTAGGTAGTGGTATCATTGACGCTGCATTTAAAAAGTCAACTGAGGGATCAAAACAATTACAATATGTTTAAATTGAATTTATAATAGTTAAGGCACAAACAAATATTTTGTTTGTGCCTTTTTATATTTGTGGCATAATATAATAGAGATGAAAAAACGAAGGGGTCTTATTGACTGATGACTAATATATATTTTATTCGACATGGCAAAACAGAATGGAATCTTGAGGGACGATACCAAGGTGCGAATGGAGATTCACCCTTACTTGAACAAAGTTACATAGAAATACAACAATTAATCAAAGCACTTAAATCAATAAAATTTGATGCTATTTATTCAAGTCCTATTAAGCGTGCAAAGGACACAGCAAATTTAATTAATACAGGCCTAAACCAAAATTTGGATGTTATTTTGAATGATAACTTAGAAGAATTTCATTTAGGGAAAATGGAAGGCATGAAGTTTACAGATGTGGCTGTTCAGTATCCTGAGGAACTCGATGCCTTCCGTAATCATCCCGATAAATATGATCCTAAAAATATTAATGGCGAAACATTTCAAGCTTTATTAAAGCGGATGGTTCCAACAATTAAAAAAATTGTTGACCAAAATAAAATAGATGCAAATATTATCATTGTTAGTCATGGTGCGGCGCTTGGTGCCTTGATTCACGATTTATTAGGAGTACCGCTGAAAGACTTCCGTAAACAAGGTGGCTTATCGAATACTAGTACGACTATTTTGGAAACACAAAATGGAACCGAATTTAAATTAGTTAAATGGAATGATACTAGTTATTTGGATAGAATACGCGATGAAAGTGATGTCGTTTAAGGAGTAATAATGGGTAAGAGAGAAGAAAAAGAAGCAGAATCAAAACATATTATTCATCAATTAGTTGAAAAGGTTGAAAAAGAACCTAATAATCAAACGGCTTATTATGAATTAGGTAGTTATTTAACAAAAGTAAAAGACTACCCTCAGGCGGAAGAACTGTATAAAAAAGCTATTGGATATTTTGATGAGAAAAATGAACAAGTTGATTTATTACAATATGGTCTTGGTAACGTGTTTTACGAGGCAGAACTGTATTCTGAAGCAATTCAATCATTTCAAAAAGTAACTAATCAAAAGTTGAAAGAAACAGCTTTTTTAATGTTAGCACAATCATATATGGCTCAAGAGCTGTATCAACAAGCATTAGTATTTGCGATTACGGCTCAAGAAATAAATCCTAAAAATATGGACGCCAACGAATTAATTGGCGATATTTTCTTAGCATTGGGTCAGTTTGAAAATGCTGGTAAATATTATGACTTAGTTCTTAAAATAGATGAAAATAATGCAAAGGCTAATTTTCAACGAGGCTTAGCTAATATGGTTTTAGGAATTGAATTCAATACTTATTTTGATCGTTCAAAAATAGCCAATCAGGCCTATTTTGAGGCACAAAAACAAAGATTAAGTGAAATAGAATCGTTTATAAAATTACGTGATAAATAAAGAGGATGTGAAATAATGGTTGTTCAGAAACTAAATTTATTTAATGATGATCCTCAAAGTGATGAAACACAAGCTTACTTGGTTGGTAAGGTTGCAACCATATTTTTTCAAAGCCAAGATAGTTTTTATAAAGTGATTCTAATTCACAGTATTGAAAGTAATTTGGAATGGCCTGAAGATGAGGTTGTTGTTACTGGTAATTTTGCTGACATTAAAGAGGAATCTACGTACCGCTTCTATGGTCAACAAGTTGAGCATCCCAAATATGGGAAACAATTTCAAACGAGTAATTATCAAAATGAAACACCTACTTCAAAAATGGGGCTTATTACCTATCTATCTGGCTCAGAATTTAAAGGGATTGGGAAAAAGACTGCGGAATCAATTGTTGAAAAGTTAGGAACGAAAACAATTGATAAAATATTAGCAGATGATACTGTACTTGATTCATTAGAATTATCAAACAAGCAGAAAACAACAATATTAGAGACTGTTCGAGTAAATAATGGGATGGAACAAATTATTATTGGATTAAATGGTTTTGGATTTGGTAGTCAATTAGCCGCAACTATTTATCAAACTTATAAAGAAAAAACCCTTGAAATTATTCAAGAAAATCCATATCAACTAGTAAATGATATTGAAAATATTGGCTTTAAAAAGGCAGATCAAATTGCTGGAGAATTAGGATTTGCAGCTGATTCTTCAGGTCGAATACAAGCAGGTATTTTGCAAAGTATCAATGATTTATGTCAACAAGATGGCGATACCTATGCGACTGCAGAGCCGTTGTTGGAAGCATCTTTACGATTATTAGAGAGTAGTCGAAGAGTCAGAATAAACCCTGAGGCAATCTCAAAAGAACTCATTAATTTAGCTAAATCAGGACTCGTTGTCGGTGATGAACAGCGTATTTATTTAAAAAATCTGTATCATGCAGAATACCAAATTGCTGAACATTTAAAAAGATTACTTTCATCGGGGCAAGAAAAAGGTAAGTTAGCAGAAAAAGATATTGATAAAGCAATTCGTAAGATTGAAAAAAAACTTGATATGAATTATGGTGAGTCACAGATTAATGCCATTAGGGCGGCTATGAATTCACAGATATTTTTATTAACAGGTGGCCCAGGAACGGGTAAAACAACCGTTATTAATGGTATCGTGGAGTTATTTGCGGAATTAAATGACTTTTCGCTCGATCTTAGTAGTTATGGAGAAGGACAAACATTTCCTATTCTTTTAGCTGCACCTACTGGGCGAGCAGCAAAAAGAATGACTGAAACGACTGGATTACCTGCCAGTACAATCCATAGACTCTTAGGACTAACTGGAAGAGAATCGAATAATGATGTTGAAACGAAAGATTTAGAAGGTGGCTTATTAATTATCGATGAAATGTCGATGGTTGATACGTATTTATTGAATACATTAATGAATGCAATACCTACAGATATGAAAGTCATTTTTGTAGGTGATAAAGATCAATTGCCTTCTGTTGGTCCTGGGCAAACATTTTATGATTTATTGAAAAGTGACTATCTTGAGCGAAAAGAATTAACGGATATCTATCGTCAAGGTGATGGGTCATCAATAATTTCACTCGCACATTCAATAAAAAAAGGTGAATTACCTGCTGATTTTACACAGAATCAAAAGGATCGTTCATTTTTCGCGAGTCGTGAATTTCAAGTTGAATCAATTATTAAACAGGTTGTTGAACGAGCTAAGAATAAAGGGTTCACTTCAAGTGATATTCAAGTTCTGGCACCAATGTATCGAGGTGCGGCGGGAATTAATCGTTTAAATGAAATGTTACAAAATATTATGAATCCACTTGAAAATAGTAGACAAAAAGAAGTACTTTTTAGAGATCAAAAATTTAGAATTGGTGACAAGGTGTTACATCTTGTTAATAGTCCTGAAAATAATGTTTTTAATGGAGATATAGGTAAGATTGTAGGAATTACATTGGCCAAAGATAGCGAAGATAAGGTAGACGAACTAGTTATTGCTTTTGATCAAACAGAAGTGACTTACAGGCGAAATGAATGGCAAAAAATAACTTTGGCATATTGCACATCTATTCATAAGTCTCAAGGTAGTGAGTTTAAAATGGTTATTTTGCCAATGGTTTCGCAGTATAAGCGAATGCTTAAACGTAATTTACTGTATACCGCAATTACCCGTGCTAGCCAGTTATTGATTTTGCTTGGCGAAGAAAAATCATTTGAAGAATGTGTTGAGAATGAATCAGCCAATAGAAAAACAACGTTATTATTACGAATTGAACAGATTTTTGATGGTGATATTAAAAAAGTTGATGATTCGATTAAAGAGAGCCAACTAGCTAAAAAATCTATTAAAATAGCTCCGCCTGTTCCAACTTTAATTGAAAAATTTATTTTAACTAACGACAATATTATGGATGGTTCAATTGATCCAATGATTGGAATGGAGAATAGCCGACCATAGAAAAAGCCTATATATCTCAATTAAATGAGATATATAGGCTTTTTAGTTAATCCAAAATGGGTATGATAAGACGCTATACTCAATTTCAAAGAAACGGGTTCCTAGGTCTTCACCATCCATTTGACCGTACTCTAAAGAGTCAACGGAAAGTTTAATTTTATCTGATGTAAAATGGTGAACACCTTTTTGGTTAATATGTTTACCAGATTTCAGTAAAATGGCTAGATAGATTAATTTTAGTGCACTAGGTTTTTCAATGATAATTAAGTCTAAATTATTTTTTGTCGGATCTGCCATTGGTAAAATTGGAACACCGCCACCAAAGTAGGGATGATTTGATGTTGTTACAAGAAAGGCATTTTGATAAAATTCTTGATGGCCATTCACCCGGACAGTTATGGGAAATGCAGCTTGTCTTGATAAAGTTCCTAATAGGGCGCTTAAGTAAGTAAGCGATCCTAGATGAAGTTTATTCAATAGTTTCTTTGAACTTGATTGATTTGCGATACTTACTATTTGCGCATCGAAACCTACGCCAACATTATTTATAAAGTATTTTTTTTCATGCCGTGATAATTCGTGCATGACACCTAAGTTTAATAGTTTAGGTGAAGTTGTGTTTAATACTTGTTCAAGAGCTACAAGTGGAGATTTGGGGATACCGACACCTCGAGCAAAATCATTTCCTGATCCTGCAGGAATATAGGCAATTGGGATATCAAATGTGTTCGCATTTTTAACACCATTGATACATTCATTTAAAGTACCGTCGCCGCCAATAACTAGTATAATTTGATTATTGTCTGTTTCGATGGGGTGATAATGTCTGGCGTAATTTTCCGTTAGAAGGGAAGCATGACCAATATAGTCTGTCAGATGGGCCTTAAAATAGACATTTTGAGAAATTAATTTTTTTTCAATAGATTGCCAAATTTGTTTAGCACGACCACTTCCAGCAGACTCATTAACGATAATGAAATATTGATTCATGAACTTCCCTCCTTAATTAATACTAATAATTATAACTAAAATTTAAAAGGATTTAAAGATAAATTTTGATTATATAAAAATAGCTCAATATTCTAATTAGAATATTGAGCTATTTTTGTTAAACGATAACTAACATTGGTAAAATCATTGGTTTACGTTCAGTTTGTTCATATAAGAATTTTTGTAAGTCATCAACGATTGCATCATTAATCATGGCTTCTGTAATTTTATCATTTTTTAATAAGCGACTCATGACACGGAATAAGCGACGACGACCTTGATTAATTAATTCTCCTGATTCGCGCATATAGACAAATCCACGAGATAATAAATCTGGTCCTGCTTGAATTTCATGTTTTTTCATGTCAATCGTTGCAACGACAACAACAAGGCCTTCTTCAGAAAGGACTTGTCGATCATTTAGGACAGCGCTACCGATATCACCAATTCCTGAACCATCGACATAAATATCATCAGCTTCAAAATGACCAGCAATTCGAGCAGAATCACTAGTTAGAGCTAAGACATCACCATTTTCCATAATAAAGCTATTCTCTCTTGGAACGCCAATTTGTTCAGCTAATCCAGTATGAATTTTAAGCATTCTATATTCACCATGGACAGGGACGAAATACTTAGGTTTCATCAAACTGAGCATTAATTTTTGTTCTTCTTGGCCACCATGACCAGAAGTATGAATATTATTTACTTTACCATGGACAACAGTTGCTCCAGCTTCTGAAAGTTCATTAATAACGTGGTTTACACTGATTGTGTTACCAGGAATTGGAGAACTTGAGAAAACAACAGTATCACCAGGTTGAATAGAAACCTGACGATGAGTCCCATTAGCGATACGGCTAAGAGCTGCCATTGGTTCACCTTGTGATCCCGTACATAAAATTAAAATTTCATTTGCGGGTAATGAATTAATATCACGTGCATCAATTAAGGCATCATCTGGAATATTTAAGTATCCTAATTCACGTCCGTTAACAATTGCTGCCTCCATACTACGTCCAAAGACAGCGATTTTACGGCCTTTGGCAACAGCAGCTTCAGCAGCTTGTTGTACTCGGGAAATATTTGAAGCAAAAGTAGCAAAGATAATGCGGCCTTCACCTTTTTCAAAAATTCGTCGAATTGATTTACCAACGAATCTTTCTGATTTTGTAAAATTAGGAATTTCTGCATTTGTACTATCAGATAGTAGACAAAGTACACCATCAGCACCAAGTTGAGCCATTCTTTGAAGGTTGGGCGGCTGATTAGTAACAGGTGTTAGATCAAATTTGTAGTCCCCAGTGACTACAATGTTACCAGATGGCGTTTTGATTGCGACACCTAAAGTATCAGGAATTGAATGAGTTGTTCTAAAGAACGACACACTCGTTTTTCTGAATTTAAGAACAGTATCTTCTTCAATTTCATGCATTTCTGTTGTGGCAAGTAACCCGTGTTCTTCTAATTTTCCTTTGATTAATGCTGAAGCCAATGGTCCAGCATAAATTGGGACATTAATTTGTTTTAATAAATAGGGAATACCACCAATATGATCTTCATGACCATGGGTGATAACTAATGCTTTAATTTTTTGTTGATTGGCAACTAAGTATTGAAAATCAGGAATAACGTAATCAATTCCTAATAACTCATCTTCCGGAAACTTGATTCCTGCATCGACGACGATAATTTCATCTTGAAACTGGATGCCGTACATATTTTTACCAATTTCACCTAATCCGCCGACTGCAAAAACACCAGTCTCGTTATTTTTAACATTTATCTTTTTCATTCAGAAAACTCCGTCATTTTAAATGTAGGGTTTTCCTTTTCATATGCTAAAGCTTTATCTGATAATGTTTCAATGAATTCAATGTTATGTGTTGTTTGGTGACCAACAATACTTTGAGCTTCAATTTCAGAACTTGCTTCAAGGAAAAGTGATTTTGTTTCTTCTCTTTGTGGATTTCTATCTTGTGTTTCTTGATAATAAACTTTAAAAATCATTTGTAAAACTCCTTTAAATTAAATTGATATCATTTTGGTTAAAATGATTTGAAATGGAAATTAGAAACCGAACTGGGGGTTGTCTGCACAACATATAATTTATATTTTATCATATATTATTATTTAAGTATAGAATAGACCGATTTGAATAGACTTATAAAGGATAAAATTTAACAGACATGTTATAATTATGAAAAGTTATCGTATAAGGAAGAGTGGTGTTTTATAAATGTGGTTGGTAGTTAAAATAGTGACTGTAGTGGTTTTAATGATCATCATAATTTTAAATTATAACCGTCTGAAAAGAAATAGACAGATTACTATTCTTAAAAATAAAAGCAAACTTATTACAGATAATGCGGTTGAATTTGCTTTAAATAGACTACATGGTAATGAATATGGTATTAATTCTGAAATACTAAGGGTTACAGAAATTGTTTCAAAGGTTTGGGGTAAGAGGGTCATGGTATTTGAGTATCAATTTCAGATGAAGTCTCCTTCAGAAGAGAATATCGGGAAAATAAGAAACATTTTTTTCAATTTATTTGAAGAATTTGAAATGATGAACCTGGTTAAAAAAAGTGTCGAAGCAAAATCGGCATTTGAAGTAACAGATCTTTGGTATTTAGACGGTATTTTACATTTAGAGGTAGCACATTTGGTTAATGTTGAGACAATTATGTATACTAAAGATTTAAAAAAGGTATAGTTCAAACAGTATGTTTAAAGTGAAATAAAAAGAGTTTCTTCAATAAATTAATTATTGGAGAAACTCTTTAGTTATTTATTCAAGCATAATAGCATCGTTCGGTATAGCAAATGGTTTGTCAGTATTAATATGATCAAAGAATAATATACCATTTAAATGATCAATTTCATGTTGGACTACAATTGCTTCATAATTTTTCAAGCGGATTTTATGTTGTGTACCTTCGATATCAAAGTAACGAAGTGTAATCCGATCAGCTCTTGGCACATATCCAGGGACATCTCTATCAACTGATAAGCAACCTTCACCTTCTGAAAGTGCAGCAACTTGAACTGACTGACTTAAAATAGTAGGATTAATTAACACTTGTTTAAGTGTGGGCTCTTCACCTTCTGGGCCAGGGATTAAGACAGCAGTCATTCGTTTAGAAATTGCTAATTGCGGAGCTGCTAAGCCAACACCTGCGCGTAGATGATATTTTTCAGCTATTTCTTCATTTTGACTATTCTCTAAAAATTCCATTAAATCATGTGCGAGTTGTTTATCATCATCTGAAAGCGGAAAAGTCATTTCGCTTGAACGATTTCGTAAAATTGGATTACCTTCACGAATGATATTTTTCATTGTTATTTTAATCAAAATAGTACCTCCAAATTAATATTCTACGGTACATTGTAGCATAAAATAATCATATCTGTAGGCCATTTGAAAATTAATAGTTATGTTTCATTTCTTTTAGTTTTTAATGGATTGCTGTAAAATGAAACATAGTAATTACTTTCAAGTATATTGAAAGTATTAGTTGAAAATTAATTCAATAATTAAATAAAGTAAAAATAAAGGGAGTTTAACACACTAAATTATGAATAATAAAATTGATTACCCATTAGAAGCACATTGGACTACTGAAGAAATTATCTCTGTCAGTGAATTCTATAAAGCAATAGAATTAGCAAATTCTACAGGTATTGATCGAGAAGAATTGCTTTATAATTATCGTGAGTTTAAAAAAATTGTTCCTTCCAAAATGGAGGAAAAACAAATAGGCAGATCGTACGAAGATGAATCAGGTTTTAGTATTTATCGTACAATGAAATTTGCAAGAGAGAGTACAAGGGACGTTATTAAAATTAACCAATAGGGAGGTTATGATTTGAATATTGATGAGGTTAATTATCAGGTTAAAAGTTGGCTGACAGAGGCACGTGAAAATATTATTCATGCATTTGGAAATCCATTGTCTGTTGAAACAAAAAGTAGTCGAGTTGATCTTGTAACTAATATGGATAAACAGACTGAAAAATTTTTAGTAAACAAAATTCGTACCTTTGATCCGAAAGCCAAAATTTTAGGTGAAGAAGGTTTTGGGGATGATGTAACAAATTTAGATGGTACTGTTTGGATTGTTGATCCAATTGATGGCACAATGAATTTTGTCAAACAGAAAGATCATTTCGCGATTATGATTGGTATTTATGAAAACGGTATTGGAAAATTGGGATTCATTATGGATGTAATGAATAATGTTTTATATTCTGGTGGGCCAGATAGGGGCGTCTTTGCCAACGATAAAAAACTTGAAAAGCCTGAAAATATAGCACTTAAGGATGGCTTGCTAGGTTGTAGCTCACCTATGTTAATGATGGACTATAAGCATTTACAATCAATTGTTCAACATAGTTCAGGTGCTAGGGTTTATGGAAGTGCCGGTATTGAGTTTGTTCACATATTACGTGGACAAGAAATTGGTTATGTTTCTCACTTAAAACCATGGGATTTTGCAGCCGGTAAAATATTGGCGGAAACTCTTGGTATCACCGTGAAAACAATTGACGGGTTAGAGCTCGATATGTTACAATCAGCAGATGTATTAATAGCAACGGAAAACGCACAAGAGGACATTTTAAAACTACTAAATAGTTTTTAGTAGAATCGCGTTGTGGCTGTGACTAACAAGTCGCAGTTTTTTTATGCGATTTATTTATGAAAAAGTATGAAAACTTTTAGTAAGTGTGTTAATTGTCTGCTATAATAGTGAACTGTAGTTATTATTCGTAAAAATATTAAGGCTCCAACGAAAGGAAGAACAAACTTGAAAACAAGAGATGACATTCGTAACATTGCGATTATCGCCCATGTCGATCACGGTAAGACGACATTAGTTAATGAATTATTAAAACAATCAGATACATTGGATGGCCATTCAGAAATTAGTGACCGTGCCATGGATACAAATGATATTGAAAAAGAACGTGGTATTACAATTTTATCAAAAAATACTGCTGTTAGAGTTGGCGACAAACAAATTAACATTTTAGATACACCTGGACATGCCGATTTCGGTGGTGAAGTAGAACGTATCATGAAAATGGTTGATGGTGTTTTACTTGTCGTTGATGCTTTTGAAGGAACAATGCCTCAAACACGTTTTGTTTTGAAAAAAGCTTTAGAACAACAATTAGTACCAATCGTTGTTATTAACAAAATTGATCGTATGGGTGCTCGTCCACAAGAAGTTGTTGATGAAGTTCTTGATTTGTTTATTGAATTAGGTGCTGATGAAGCACAACTTGATTTCCCTGTTATTTATGCTAGTGCATACAATGGTACATCAAGTATGGATCCAGATATCGAAACTCAAAAACATTCTATGGATGACGTTTTTGAAACAATTATAAATACAATTCCTGCACCAGTTGATAACAGTGACGAACCATTACAATTCCAAGTTTCAATGTTGGATTATAATGAATATGTTGGTCGTGTTGGTATTGGTCGTGTGTTCCGTGGAAAAATTGCTGTTGGTGATCAAGTTTCTGTTATTAAACTTGACGGCTCAGTTCAAAACTTCCGTGTTTCAAAACTTTTTGGTTTCTTCGGTTTAGATCGTGTTGAAATTAATGAAGCTAAAGCCGGTGATTTAATTGCAGTTTCAGGGATGGATGACATCTTCGTTGGTGAAACTGTAACACCAAGTGATCATCAAGAAGCATTACCATTAATGCGTATTGATCCACCTACACTACAAATGACATTCAGAACGAATGATTCACCATTTGTTGGACAAGATGGTAAAAACATTACTGCTCGAAAGATGGAAGATCGTCTTAAATTACAATTGCATACTGATGTTTCATTGAAAATTGAAGATACAGATTCTCCAGATGCTTGGGTTGTTTCAGGTCGTGGAGAATTACATTTATCAATCTTAATTGAAACTTTACGTCGCGAAGACTATGAAATTCAAGTTTCACGTCCAGAAGTTATCTACCGTGAATTCGAAGGCAAGATGCAAGAACCATTTGAAAGCGTCCAAATCGATACACCTGATGAATATTCTGGTGGTGTTATTGATACAATGGCTCAACGTAAGGGTGAAATGATTAACATGGAGACCGGTAATAACGGCCAAACTCGTTTAACTTTCTCAGCTCCTACTCGTGGTTTAATTGGATATGATTCACAATTCCTTTCAATGACTCGTGGATACGGTATCTTAAATCATACTTTCTCTGAATACAAACCAGTTATCCGTAACTGGGAACCTGGTCGTCGTAATGGCGCATTAGTTTCTATTAATTCAGGAAAAGCTACAACATATTCAATTATGAGTATTGAAGAACGTGGAACAATTTATGTAACACCTACTACTGATATTTATGAAGGAATGGTTGTTGGACAAAGTAGCCGTGAACGTGATATTTCTGTAAATATTACTAAAGGAAAAGCTATGAGTAATGTTCGTTCTTCTAATAAAGATCAAACAGCCTCAATCAAGAAACCAACTATTCTTACTCTTGAAGAATCATTGGAATTCTTGAACACGGATGAATTATTAGAAATCACACCAAATAATTTACGCTTACGTAAACGTATCTTAGATACAAATATGCGTGAAAAAGCTCAAAAACAACATAAAACAGATTCAAAAAAAGGTTAATTTAAAAAGAGTTGAAAATGATTAAGTTCATTTTCAACTCTTTTTTTTAATCATGATAAATAGTAATATGGTATACTATTAGGAGTCACGAGAGAATAAAATCGATGAAAAACAACATTTCTAAAGAAAATGTGATGGTCACTTTGCAAGAAAATGTAGATAAAATAAATAAATTTATCTGGAAACAGCGAAATACATTTTACTAGCTTGGTTATGTTACATTTTAAGAAGTAGTTGATACTTAATTGTTCGTTTTTCTCGTGAAGTAGATTTTGTGTTGGAGTGTGCTCTGTTTGAAGAAAAAACTGAAAAGAAGCAGATAAAGAATCTTGAAGTAACTTCGAATAGACACTTTAGTACTAAATTTGAAAAAATGAAGAAATAAGTTGGATTAAAAATGCAAATTTTAAAAAGAATAACACAAAAATTACAATATCTTGATTATTTTATTTTTATACCGTATATCATATTATCCGGAATTGGTGTGGTCATGGTTTATTCTGCTAGTTCATATAAGGTTCAAATGGCGGGTGGCGATCCAACGACATATTTAAAAAAACAATTGCTTTTTGCCATTTTAGGATTGCTAGTTGCTTTCCTTATATATTCAATGAAGGTTAATTTTTTTAAAAGTTCTGGATTTATAATATTATTTGGTGCAGTGTCCATTCTGCTACTTTTATACGTAGTACTTAGCGGTAAAACAGTTAATGGTGCAGCAGGATGGATTAACTTTGGCTCTTTTAACATTCAGCCCGCAGAAATCAGCAAGATTTTTTTAGTCTTGTTTATGGCGCAACAAGTTGCATTCCGTGAAAATAAAGAATTAAGTTATGAGGGTAGAAATAAACGTCGTTTTATCTATGCGATTGCAGTAGCCTTACCACTCATTTTAATTTTGGTTGAACCAGATGTGGGTGGGTTTATTATTAATTTTAGTGCAGTATTAATCATTATTTTGGCTAGTGGGTATTCAATTGGAATAACTTCTTTAATTTCTGTTGGTGGCATGGGTACTTTAATGATATTATTATCAAAATTAAAATCTGTTTCTCCAGATTCTGGTGGTCCATTAGCATATATGGCTAAAAGATTTAGTGGATTCAATGATCCGTTTAAATATCAGCAATCAACTGGACAACAGCTGGTAAATTCATATTATGCATTAAGTAATGGTGGTATTTTTGGTGCAGGACTAGGAAATAGCATCCAAAAACGAGGCTATCTACCAGAACCGTATACTGATTTTATATTAGCAATTACAGGTGAAGAACTTGGATTATTGATGGTATTTTTTATTTTAATATTACTTTTCAGTATGATTGGACGAATTATCTTTATTGGTTCTAAAAGTAAAGAAACTTTCCATTCACTTTGTTGTTATGGAATTGCGACGTTTATGACAGTGCAGACTGTATTTAATGTTGGTGGTATATCAGGTGTTTTACCAATAACAGGTGTAACATTTCCATTTCTTAGTTATGGCGGATCAAGTATGCTTATCTTGAGTTTCTGTGTAGGCTTAGTTTTAAATATATCAGCTTTAAGAAAAAAGGAATTACTAAATAATAAATAAAAAGGGGGTCATAATCAAATGCTTGACGAAGAAAATGGGACTAAGTTAGTTATACAAAAAAGACAAGGTGTCATTGTGTTTTTATACCATATGAAGCAAATTAAGCAGTTGAAACGATTCGGTATTATTCAATATATTTCAAAAAAAATGAAATATGTTGTCATTTATATGAATCAAGAAGACCTACCCGAGACGATTAAGAAAATTCAAAATTTAAAATTTGTTAAAAAGACAGAAGTATCGCATCGCCCTGATATTGATATGGACTTTGGGTCTCGAATGGGTGAAAAAGCATTTAAATTAACAGATGAAGATCAAGAAAAATTTAAAAATAAAAGTGAGTAAAGTATATGAGAATAATTTCAGGTGAATATGGCGGAAGAAAATTAAAAGCAGTTCCGGGTATGGCAACAAGACCTACAACGGATAAAGTTAAGGAATCAGTGTTTAATATTATTGGTCCTTATTTTGATGGCGGTAAATCGTTAGATTTATTTGCAGGTAGCGGAGGGTTAAGTATCGAAGCTGTTTCTAGAGGAATCTCGCATGCTTTTCTAATTGATAGACAGTATCAAGCAATTAAAACAATTAATGATAATATTGCTATCACAAAGGAAGAAGATAAGTTTACGGTCTATAAGCAAGATGCCGATAAAGCAATTGGACTATTAAAAGGTAAAGAAACATTTGATCTTGTTTTTTTAGACCCACCTTATAAGACCCAAGAAATAATTGATACGATAAAAAAAATAGATAGCAGCGAGTTGTTAAATAATCAAGCTTTAATTATTTGTGAAACAGATCAATATGCTAACTTACCTGATGATATTTCTGGATTCAGGCTATTTAGGAGACAAAATTATGGAATTACACAGGTAACGATTTATCAAAAGGAGAACTAAAATGAATGCAGTTTTTCCGGGAAGTTTCGATCCATTAACTAATGGACACTTAGATATTATTGTTCGATCAAGCCAAATTTTTGATAAAGTTATTGTCGCAGTTATGACTAATACTAAAAAGAAGTCATTGTTTACAGCTGATGAAAAGGTAGATTTGATTAGTGAAGCTACCTTTTCATTAGCAAATGTAGAAGTAGTTAGTGTTGAATCAGATTTAACGATTAACTTAATGCACCAATTAGATGCTAAAATAATTATTCGTAGTGTTAGAAATAATAGGGATTTTGAATATGAAAAAGATATTGCATTGATGAACAAAGAGTTAGATGAAACAGTGGAAACTGTATTGATGCTTGCTAATCCTAAATACGCACATATTTCCTCAAGTTTAATGAAAGAAATATTTAAATTTGATGGAGATATTTCAAATATGGTACCTAATCATATAAAAGTAGCTATGATTAAAAAATGTCATGAAGTAATTAGTAAGGAAGATTAACTTAAATAAAATGAATCATCATTAAAATACGTGATAATGATTTAAGGAAAAAAACGAATTTCATTTTAAATGAAATTCGTTTTTTTGCGTATTTAAATATAAGAGGGAGGTGGATAAGATGGATCAAATAAAAAAAATTTGAATTGAATATCGAAAAATTATCATTATTTGTGTGGTATCTGTAATAGCATTGACCATTTTTTCAATAGTTACACAACATAAAAGTAGCAAAACAGATGATATGTTAGTTAATAGTATTACTAGTACGTCGTCTAGCTCGGAAAAAAATATATCAAGCCATTTAGAAACCTCAAATGGTGGGAAAATCGTTGTGGATATCAAAGGAAATATAAAAAAACCAGGTATATACACAATGAAAACAGGAATGAGAATTAGTCAGGTAATCGATTTAGCTGAGGGATTTTTATCTAACGCTGATCAGAAACAGATTAATTTAGCTCAAAAAGTAACAGATGAGATGGTTATATATGTTCCGGCAAAAGGGGAAGTAAAAGAAAATAAAGTAGCAGCTACTACTGCCCAAGGATCTTCTGTTATGGATGCAGGGTCTACTACAGGAACTCAGGATAAATCGAATGATGAATCAACGGTTAATTTAAACACCGCAACGAAAGAACAACTGCAAGGGTTGACTGGAATTGGACCAAAAAAAGCAGAACAAATTTTACAATATAGAGAAGAACATCAATCGTTTAAAACTACGGATGAATTAAAAGAAGTTGGCGGCATCGGTGATAAAACATATGAAAGTCTAAAGGACTCATTAGCGGTCTAACTTTTTTTAAAGATTTATTTTTGATATACTATAAAAAAATGAAAGAAGGAAATACCTAAATGCCTGATAATAGAATTCCTTGGGATCAATATTTTATGACGCAAGCTGCATTACTATCATTAAGAAGTACATGTGAAAGATTATCTGTTGGTGCGATACTTGTTAGAGATAAACGGATTATTGCAGGCGGATATAACGGCGCTGTTTCAGGGGATGTACATTGTATAGATGAAGGTTGCTACCTTGTAGACGGACATTGTGTACGAACGATTCATGCAGAAATGAATGCAGTTTTACAGTGTGCAAAGTTTGGCTCAGCGACAGATAATTCAGAAATTTATGTGACAGATTTTCCTTGTTTACAGTGTACAAAAATGCTACTTCAATCCGGCGTGAAAAAAATATATTATTTACGTAATTATCATAATGATGATTATGCCATATCACTATTAGAAAGAAATAATGTTATTTTTGAGCAAGTAAAAGTTGATAAAAATTATATTGAAGAAATTGTTCTGAATAAAATATTTTCAGAATAAAATCAGTTGAAGCAGTTGATCTATTTTTTGCGACGTTAGTTATTGGAATAACAAGTTTATATGTTGTAAATTACAATCCTATTTGGATTATTTTCGCTATCGTTATTTTTATACGAATTATTACGTTAAAACGTTCGATAACTTTTTATATTTGTTGTGTCTGTATTTTAATTTTTGGTATTTATTTTTACAGTAATGCGAAGGAAAGCCAGAAGCAAGTTGTAGTTGAAAAAGAGGTACAAAATGTTAATGTGAAAATTTACCCTGATGATTATTCAATCAATGGTGATTTGGTTAGTTTTGATGGACAAATAATTTCTAATTCACAAAAAATTCGAGGATTTTATAACTGTAAGTCACAAAATGAACTCAATAAGATTAAACATAATAAACACACTAAAATTATAAACGTTGATGCTAAGCTACAAAAAATTAAATCAGCGACAAATGAAAACGAGTTTGATTATCAAAGTTTTATGCGAACTAAATCAATTTACAATAGTATGACTATTATAAAAGTTAATAATAGTGAAAAAAATGTCATGAATTTATCGCTTGAATCCGTGATAAGTAAGTTACATGAATTACGAGCAGAATTAAAAAGTTATTTTAATTCTTTATCCAATCCGTTAGATAAATTTTTGAATGCTTTGGTAATTGGTGATAAGACTCAGGAATTCAATCAGGATTTAGCCTCTATAAGACAATTAGGATTAATTCATTTATTCTGTTTATCGGGTTTACATGTATATTATTTTGTGATGTTAATAAGAACGTTAGGAAATAGACTATTAATCCCACGTGAGACAGTAGCCAAAGGATTACTTTTTTTACTTCCATGCTATTTAGTTATTGCAGGGGAATCTAGTAGTTTACGACGTGCAATTTTTATGTGTATGGTTCAACTTATTTGTGAACTAATTGATAAACCTGTCCAAGGGATTACGGTTTGGTGTTTCGCTTTGTTAATAGGATTGGTGATTGAACCACAAGTACTGTTCACATTTGGCGGTCAGTTGAGCTATCTAATGTCATTACTACTAATCTTTATGGAGAATAAAGGTACTTTTGAATCAGGTATTTGGCTAAACTTATTTAGTTTGCCATTTATTTTTTTCAACGTTTATCAGTGGAATGTTCTATCAATTGTACTTAGTATTTTTATTATTCCTATTTTTGAATTCTTAATCCTACCAATTGTAATTTTTGGAGGAATGGTTGGGATTCATTTTAAGGTTGTTATGGATGGGATAAATACTGTATTAAAAACGTTTATTTATTTTTTTGATGAACTAGCACGTTTACCATTAACGATAACGTTTGGTAAACCCAGTTTAAATATGTGCATGCTATTTTTCATGTGCACCTTAACATGTTTTTTACATCCTTCGTGTATTAAAAGATGGGCAATATTAGTTAGTTTCTATGTTATGGTATTTCTATGGATCCATTTTCCAATTCGGCAAGAAGTCGTTTTTTTTGACATTGGTCAAGGGGATTCAACATTGATAAGAAAGCCGTTTAATAGGCAAATTACATTAGTAGATACAGGCGGTAAAGTTCATTTTAAGATGGATAGCTGGCGAACTAGAAAGGAGTATCAAACTTCTGGTGAAAAAATTATTACTAATTATTTATTAAGCAAAGGAATCAGTCATATAGACTATTTATATTTGACGCATCAAGATGCAGATCATATAGGTAATTTTCCGTCTATATTAACCAAAATAGACGTCGATAGAATGATTGTTCCATCTGGAATGGAACAACTGCCACAATTCATTAAAAAAATAGAATCTACTCGACCGCCTAAAATGGTGATACCTATGACAGATAATAGTAAAAAACAGGATGCTGAATTGATGATTCTACATCCTTTTAATCAAGGTATAGGAAAAAACGAAGATTCTCTTGTTTTATTTGGAACAATCGGGAAATATAGCTATCTTATTACTGGCGATTTGGACCGAGCTGGTGAAAAAAAGGTTATTCAAAAATATCCCAATTTACAAATATCAATTCTTAAAACAGGTCATCATGGCAGTAAAACTGCGACTGATCCAATATTTATTGATCAAATAAAACCGAAGTTAGCGGTGATTTCTGCTGGTAAGAATAATAGATATGGCCACCCACATCAAGAAACATTAGATACTTTGAAAAAATATCGAATACCGTTTGTTAGTACAGCAGAGCATGGTATGATAAGAATCAGCAAGTTTCAAAATTATAAAGAAAAATTAGAAGTTTTTAACAATGAAAAGAGCTGATAAATATGAATTCACAGGCAATAATTTCAACGTTATCTCTTGAAAATGTGAAGCCAGTAAATCTTGTCTTAGGTAATGAGACTTATTTAATGGAAGATGTAAAAAAAGCATTTACTGAGTTGATACCTGAAGAAGAGAGAACGATGAATTTAGGTAAATATGATATGGAGGAGGTTCCGTTGGCTAAAGCATTAGATGATGCGATGTCTGTTCCTTTTTTTGGTGATAAGCGCTTAATTTTTATTCAAAATCCTTTTTTTCTAACGTCAGACACTAAAAAAAGAAAAATTGAACACGATATTGATGGTCTTTTATCTTATTTAGCTCATCCGGAACCAACAAGTATTGTAGTTATATTTGCGCCTTATAAAGAATTAGATGGTCGTAAAAAGATTAGTAAGATGCTTAAAAAATTTAGTCTAGTTATTGATAATCAACCGTTAAATGAGCGTGCAACGCGACAGTTTATAGCCCAAGAGATGGCTAACAAATCATTTGAAATAGATGAAAACGCTTTGGAATTATTTCTAGAAAGAACCAATACAGAATTATCAACAATCATGAATGAATTGCCAAAGTTATTTTTGTATAATTTTGAAACCCACCGAATTACATTATCATCTGTTGAAAATTTAGTTTCTAAAACTTTAGAACAAAATATATTTGATTTAGTAGATGTTGTTATTTCAAATAATATTGAAAAATCAGTAACGTTGTATCATGATTTAATTTTACAAAATGAAGAGCCAATTAAGATAAATGCAATATTATTGGGACAATTTAGATTATTATTACAAGTGAAAATTTTGCAAGATAAAGGTTACTCACAAGGAGATTTAGCTAGTGTTTTAAAAGTGCATCCTTATCGAATTAAGTTGGCACTTCAAAAGATAAAGAAATTTAATAGAAGTGATTTGAGGAAAATTTATTTAGCGTTAATTGATTTAGAAAAAGCAATGAAGACGACACAACAAGATCAAGAAGGATTATTCTCATTATTTATGCTTCAAATTAATCGTATAGATGTATAAAATAAAAAATACCCAGTAGATTATTAATCTACTGGGTATTTTTCTGAAAACTTATTTAGCGTAACGAGCAGCCATACGAGACTTATCACGAGCAGCTTTGTTTTCTTTGATCAAACCTTTAGAATGTGCTTTGTCGATTGCAGTAATAGCAGCTTTGTATAAAGCATCTACATTATCGGCACCAGCAGTCTTAGCTTGTTCAAACTTCTTTACAGCAGTACGCATTGTGCTTAATTGAGCAGCATTTTTAACGTTTGCTTTTTCATTCGTTTTTACACGTTTAATTGCAGATTGAATAATTGGCATTTAAGTCACCTCCACTTATCATGATCACCTTATTGGTTCTCAACAAATATTTCAACAACCATTATTATACCTAACCAAATTAGTTAATGCAATGAAAACTTGTAAAGGATTTTTACTTGATAGTAATAATTAGATAAGAGAAGTTATAAAAAACTTGCAATATACTCTAAATTTTAGTAAGGTTAGATTTGTTCCAAGTAACCTTTAACTTAGTTTGTTGACGTCTCACCGACGACTTACTCGGTTTTAGGCATTTAGATTCAGAAAGGTGGGAAACACTAATGGCAATTACAAATGAAAAGAAAACAGAAATTATGAACGAATATGCTCGTCAAGAAGGCGATACAGGTTCTGCTGAAGTACAAATCGCTGTACTTACTGCAGATATCGTTGAATTGAATGCACATATCGGCGTTCATAAAAAAGATTTCGCTTCACAACGTGGTTTGATGAAGAAAATCGGACATCGTCGTAACCTTTTAGCATATTTACGTAACAAAGATATTCAACGTTACCGTGAATTGATCCAACGCTTAGGTCTTCGTCGTTAAAACTAAAAGCAAAACTCTTAATAAGAGTTTTGCTTTTTTTATTTTTAAAATTTAAGATATGTCTACTATAAGTGAGTTAAATGTAAAACGTTCATAAATTTTATGGTATAATTGAGATTCAAATAAAGAAAAAGAAGGTTTTTTTCAATGGACGGATATAGAGTTGCGGTTGTCGGTGCTACAGGCGCTGTTGGAACACGAATGATTCAAATGCTAGAAGAAACAAGTTTACCCATCAATAGTATTAAATATTTGGCATCTAAACGTTCTGCAGGACAAGTATTAAAATTTAAAGGTCAGGATGTTATCGTAGAAGAAACAACATCTGATTCTTTTGAGAATGTTGATTTGGCTCTATTTTCTGCTGGCGGTAGTGTATCTAAAAAGTTTGCACCTGAAGCAATTAAACGTGGTGCAGTTGTTGTAGACAACACTAGTGCGTTTAGAATGGATCCTGATGTCCCACTAGTAGTTCCTGAAGTTAATGAACAGGCACTTTATGAACACAAAGGACTAATTGCTAACCCAAATTGTTCAACTATCCAAATGGTAGTTGCACTAGAACCAATTCGTAAAAATTACGGTTTAAAGAAGGTTGTTGTTACAACAATGCAAGCTGTTAGTGGTGCTGGAAACTTAGCTATTCAAGAAT
The DNA here is from genome assembly GCF_056782235.1 of Dellaglioa sp. CoH-55-MRSF-7. The sequence continues at coordinate 23,582 of NZ_JBXAYI010000004.1, read as the reverse complement.
TAAAAGATGAAACACAAGCTTATCTTGATGGCGAAGAGATGGAAGCAAAGATTTTACCAGCTTCTGGTGATAAAAAGCATTATCCAATTGCATTTAATCCACTACCACAAATTGATGTTTTTGAAGACACAGGTTATACACATGAAGAATGGAAAATGATTCATGAAACGAAGAAAATAATGTCTAATCAAGATATTCAAGTTACTGCAACATGTGTACGTGTACCAGTTGTTGTTAGCCATTCGGAATCTGTTTGGTTTGAAGTTGAAAGTCATGATGCTTCTGTTAAACAAATTCAAAATATTCTTGCAGATGCACCCGGTGTGGTTTTACAAGATAATCCGGAACAACAGATATATCCACAAGCAATTAATGCCACTGGTAAGAAAGATACATTTGTTGGTCGTGTTAGAGCTGATTTAGAACAGGATAATGCCTTCCAATTATGGGTCGTTTCGGATAATTTGTTAAAAGGTGCTGCATGGAATTCAGTTCAAATTGCTGAAAAATTGCATGAATTAGATTTATTAAGAGTTCCAAAGTAAAAAGAAAGGAGTGAATTAAGCGAATGTTTGAAAATGTAGATATAATGACAGCTATGGTCACACCATTTAATGATCAGAATCAAGTGGATGAAGATCGCTTAATTAAATTAATTGAACATTTAATTTTAACAGGTTCAAAAGGTATCCTGGTTAATGGTACTACGGGCGAATCGCCTACGTTGAATCATTCTGAAAAATTAAATTTGATTAAAAAAACAGTGGCAATAGTTAATGGTAGAGTTCCAATTATGGCTGGTACAGGATCAAATAATACTATGGAGACAATTGATTTTACCAATGAGGTAGCCGCTATTACTGGTGTGGACGCAGCTTTAGTTGTTGTGCCATACTATAATAAGCCTAATCAAAAAGGTATGATTGCTCATTTTGAAGCAGTTGCAAATGCTTCGAAATTGCCTATTTTCATTTATAATATTCCGGGTCGTACAGGCGTAACTATGACTGTTGAAACAATTGTTAAGTTATCTAATAATAATCATATTATTGGTATTAAAGATTGTACAGGTAGTGAAAATTTAAGTCGTATTGTTGAACAAACGCCAGATGATTTCTTGGTGTATACTGGTGAAGATACGGATAGTTTGACTGCAAAAATCTTAGGAGCAAGTGGTGTTATTTCTGTTGCAAGCCATATATTTGGTATTGAAATGACTAAAATGTATCAAGCTGTACAAGATGGAAATATTAAGCTTGCAGGAGATATTCAAAGAGAGTTGACGCCAAAAATGGCTGCACTTTTTTCTCTTCCATCTCCTGGACCAGCTAAAGCAGCTTTAAATTACAAGGGTATCTTAGTAGGTGGGTGTCGTTTACCAATAGAGGCATTAACTGACAATGAAATAAATCAACTAGTGAAAATACTAAAAATATAAAATATGTAAGAGGTGAAGTAATGAGTAAAGTTAAAATAATTCCACTTGGTGGCGTTCGAGAAAATGGTAAAAATATGTATGTCGTTGAAGTGGATGATGATCTATTTATTTTTGATTCTGGATTAATGTATCCAGAAAATGGCTTATTAGGGATTGATATTGTAATTCCTGATTTTAGTTATTTGAGAGAAAATAAAGAACGAATTGTAGGTGTTTTCTTAACACATGGGCATGCAGATGCAATTGGTGCATTACCATACTTTGTGAGTGAATTTGATGTGCCTGTTTTTGGATCAGAATTAACAATTGCATTAGCAAAAATTAATATTGAAAATGATCCTAAGGCAAGTAAATTTTCTGATTTTCACGTTGTTAATGATCAGACTGAGATTGATTTTGGTAAAACGACAATTTCATTCTTTAAAACGACCCATTCAATTCCTGAATCATTAGGAATCGTTTTAGGTACTGATGAAGGGCAGATTGTTTATACAGGTGATTTTAAGTTCGATCAAGCTGCGGCACCAGTTTACCAAACAGATTTTGGACGTTTAGCTGAGATTGGTAAGAATGGTGTTTTAGCGTTATTAAGTGATTCAGCTAATGCTGAGAACCCATTCCCAACAGTCAATGAAAGTGCAATTGACGAATACATTAATGAAACATTTGAATATCAAAAAGGTCGTATTATTGTTGCCTGTGTGGCATCAAATATATTACGAGTACAACAGATACTAAATGCTGCAAAGGAAAGTCATCGAAAGGTTATATTAACAGGACACGATGTTGAAAAAATCGTTAAAACAGCTATGGATTTGAAGAAATTAGTTCTTCCTGATGAAAATTTAATTGTTCCAATGAGTGATATTAGCAAATATGACGATGATCAACTAATTATATTGGAAACAGGTAAAATGGGTGAACCTTTAAAATCATTACAGCGAATGGCTTTAAATCAACATTCAACTGTTAATATTCATGAAGGAGATCTTGTTTTCATTACGACAACAACGTCAAAAGCTATGGAAACTAATGTGGCAAAGACAAGAGATCTCATTTACCGAGCAGGAGCTGATGTGAAAGCAATTTCTGATGAATTAAATTCTTCAGGTCATGCTGGTCAAAATGATTTACAACTAATGATCAATTTAATGAAACCAAAATACCTGGTTCCAATTCAAGGTGAATATCGATTACTTGCGGCACATGCTGATTTAGCACATACATTAGGAATGCCATATGATCATATCTTTATTACTGGTAAGGGTGATGTTTTAAGTTATTCTGAAGGAAAAATGAATTTAGGATCGCAAGTTGAAGCAGGAAATACCATGATTGATGGTATTGGTGTTGGTGATATTGGAAATATTGTACTGAGAGATCGTAAAATACTTTCTGAAGATGGTATTTTTATTGCAGTCGTCACAATTGATCGTAAAAAGAAAAAAATCATAAACAAGCCTAAAATTACATCAAGAGGATTTGTTTATACAAAAACGAGCCTTGATTTAATTGAAAAGAGTGCTGAAATTGTGTCAGAAACAGTACAAGATAATTTGAACAATAAAGAATTTGATTGGGGACATTTAAAACAAGATGTTCGTGAAAAAATGAGTCATTTCCTATATGAACAAACAAAACGACGTCCAGTTATTTTACCTGTTATTATGGAAATTAATCAGTATCATAGAAAATCAACAAAGTCTAAAGAAGTTAAACCGGCGGAAACAAAAAATAACGAAAAATAATCAAAAAGGGATAACACAAATGTTGTTATCCCTTTTTTTAGAATAAATAGAGGATATTATGGCAGAAATTATTCCGTTTCCCGACCAAGAGAAACAAAATTATCAGTTAGCAAAAAAGGCTGTAAGTGACAAAAATTATCAACTAGCATCACAATTATTCACAAAAAATTATGATGGTCATCGTAGTTTTAAAAATAATAAATTATTGGTTAATTCTCTAGTTTTGGATGCTCAATTTCAAGAAGCGTTAATTATCGCTGACGAATTTTATAGCGATTACTTAAAACGTGGGGATCAATTTGCAGTTTATTTAAATATACTGTTAAAAAACAATAAATTTATTCGAGCTTGGCAATTGGTTAAAGAGCAACCTTTTGCCACATCACTAGTTTTGGATGCTGAAAATGAATGCCGTGAAAAATTCGATAAACAACTTAGACAAAATGAACGTCAATTTGCACACTTAGGTTCAGTGGACTTTTTTGGACAGCAACAAATTGTTCAAAGTGGACTGGTACTACCTAAAAATGAATTCTTAGATGCTTGTCAAAAAATATTTATGGATAAAGACGTACATCCAATTATAAAATCAAGTCTATTGCAAGAGGTACAAAAGATACCTAATAATATTGAAATAATAAACTATTTATGGGTTGATGGAACTCAGAAAAAAATTGACGTAAAAAAATTAGTTGCAAATGAAAATGAACCTGTATTACTGACAATTAATCAATTAACAAAAAATGATGAGGGAACTATTGATGTACAAATGAATAATTCTTTAAATCATATGTTAAATTTAAAATTGGGGATGATTTATCCTTTTGCAAGTGATTTTTTGGGTATTGAGAAAGAATGGATTGAATTAGTAAAAAGTGAGTTAGGTATGGAATCCACTTTTAAAAGGACTGAAAATTTAACGTATATGGTTGAATTAAATGCATTACTTTCGAAAGAATTAACTGAAATTATGAATTAATGATTAGGTAAAGCTAGCCGTTTACAGTAATCTATGATATTCTAATAAAGAATCCAAAATTTCACTTAGATTTAGTTGTATGAGCGTAGATTTAACCAGGTTATTTTAAGACGAGATAAAAAGTTTCAGTATTCTTTAAATAGGTATTTACAAAACTCTAAACAGTCTATATAATATTTTAAGGATTCTTCTTTATTTGATGATAATGTATTTTGTTATTAAATAAAGAAGTAGTATAATAAAAACAAAGAATCATCAGGGTTAGATTTTCTAAAACTGTTTTATTCTTACAAAAACACTAGGAGGCTCTTATTCATGGCAAAAGAACATTACGAACGAACAAAACCCCATGTTAATATTGGTACTATTGGACATGTCGATCATGGGAAGACAACTTTAACAGCTGCAATTAGTAAAGTATTATCAGACAACGGTTTCGGTGAAGCAGCAGATTTCGCTTCAATCGATGCTGCACCTGAAGAACGTGAACGTGGTATTACTATCAATACTGCCCATGTTGAATACGAAACAGCTGCACGTCATTACGCACATATCGATGCTCCAGGACATGCTGATTACGTTAAAAACATGATCACTGGTGCTGCACAAATGGATGGTGCTATCTTAGTTGTAGCCGCAACTGATGGCCCTATGCCTCAAACACGTGAACATATCTTACTTGCTCGCCAAGTTGGTGTTGATTACCTTATCGTGTTCTTAAACAAAACTGATTTGGTTGATGATGAAGAATTATTAGACCTTGTAGAAATGGAAGTTCGTGAATTATTAAGCGAATATGATTTCCCAGGCGATGATATTCCTGTTATCCGTGGTTCAGCTCTTAAAGCCCTTGAAGGCGATCCAGAAGCTGTAAAACAAGTTGAATTATTAATGGATACTGTTGATTCATACATCCCAACACCAGTTCGTCCTACAGACCAACCATTCTTAATGCCAGTTGAAGATGTATTTACAATTACTGGTCGTGGAACTGTTGCTTCAGGTCGTATCGATCGTGGTACAGTTAAAGTCGGAGACGATATTGAAATTGTTGGTTTACATGAAGATGTTCTTAAAACAACAGTTACAGGTATCGAAATGTTCCGTAAAACACTTGACGAAGGTGAAGCCGGCGATAACGTTGGTGCTTTACTCCGTGGTGTTGATCGCGAACAAATCGAACGTGGACAAGTTCTTGCACAACCTGGTTCAATCAAAACTCACAAATTATTCAAAGGCGAAGTTTATATCCTTTCTAAGGAAGAAGGTGGACGTCATACTCCATTCTTCTCAAACTACCGTCCTCAATTCTTCTTCCATACAACTGATGTTACTGGTGTTATTGAATTACCAGAAGGTGTAGAAATGGTTATGCCTGGTGATAACGTTACATTTACAGTATCATTAATCGCCCCAGTTGCTATTGAAAAAGGTCTTAAATTTACTGTTCGTGAAGGTGGCCGTACTGTTGGTGCCGGAGTCGTTTCAGAAATTGATGATTAATTTTTAATTAATTAAAAAAAGAAATTCGGAAAGCTTTTGCTTTTCGAATTTTTTTTTATAACCATTTACAATCTAGTAATGATACGGTAAAATAGACAAGTATATAAATAGTACGAATATAAAATTTTTGTTCTACCGGAGGGAAAACAATGTCAGCAAAATTTGAAAAAACAGGTAAAAACAATGGAGAAATAACATTCGAAATTGAAACTGATAAAATTAAAGAAGGATTGGAAAAAGCTTTCTTAAAAGTTAAGAAAGATTTAACTGTTCCTGGATTCCGTAAAGGAAAAGTTTCACGTCAAGTATTTAACAGAATGTATGGTGAAGAATCATTATACGAAGATGCTTTAAACATTCTATTGCCAGAAGCATACGAAAAGGCACTTGAAGAAGTTAAAGTATCACCCGTTGATCAACCTGATATTAACATTGATAGTTTAGAAAAAGATTCTACATGGGTCCTTAAAGCTAAAGTTACACTTCAACCAGAAGTTGAATTAGGTGACTATAAAGGATTAACTGTTCCTAAACAATCACGTCGAGTAACTAAAAAAGACGTAGAAGATAGTTTAGAAGCAAAACGTCAACAACAAGCTGAACTTGTACTTAAAGAAGACGAAGCAGCTATTTCTGGCGACACTGTTATCATTGATTTTGAAGGTAAAGTTGATGGCGTTGCATTTGATGGTGGAAAATCAGAAAATTATACTCTTGAATTAGGTTCAAATTCATTTATTCCTGGATTTGAAGACCAATTGGTAGGACATAAAGCTGGAGAGGATGTTGACGTAAAAGTTACATTCCCTGAAGATTACCAAGCTGAAGACTTACGTGGTAAAGAAGCAGTATTTGCTGTTAAAGTTCATGAAGTCAAAGGCAAAGAACTTCCAGAAATGGATGATGAATTTGCTAAAGATGTTGATGAAGAAGTTAATACGCTTGAAGAATTACAAGCAAAAACAAAAGATCAAATTAAAGAAACAAAAGAAGCTGCAGCTAAGGAAGCAATTCAAGATGCAGCAATTGAATTAGCAGTTGATAATGCTAAAGTTGATGAAATTCCTAATTCAATGATTGAAGAAGATGTTCATCGCCAAATGGATCAATACCTTGCAAATATGCAACAACAAGGAATTGACACAAAGATGTACTTCCAATTAACAGGAACAAGTGAAGACGATTTACACAAACAATTTGAAGAAGGCGCAGAACGTCGTGTTAAAACAAATCTTGTGTTAGAAGCTATCGTTGCCGCTGAAAAAATTGAACCTTCTGAAGAAGAAGTTTCATCTGAAATATCAAACTTAGCAGAACAATATGGTATGGAAGAAGAAGCAGTTCGTTCTGCTCTTTCAGACGATATGGTAAAACATGATATTGCTATCAAGAAAGTTGTTGACGAGTTAGCTGACTCAGCAGTTGAAGAAGCAAAAATGAAAAAATAAATAATTAATCGGATATTTTGATTAATCATTTTGAATGAATGAGATTGAAGCGAGTTTATTAGCTTCAATCTTTTTTGTTAAATACATTTGAACGTAAATATTCGCGAAATATTGCTTTATTTGGTACTATAGGTATGCATAAAGTAAAAGATGAGAAGAAAAATACGAGGTGGTAAAATGTTCGAAAATACTGAAGAAGGCGGACCCGTAAATTGTTCTTTTTGCGGTAAGTCACAAGATCAAGTAATGAAAATCGTTGCTGGACCTGGTGTTTATATTTGTAATGAATGTGTTGATTTATGTAAGGAAATTATCGACGAGGAATTCAGGGAACAAATGGATTCTGAACCATTACTTGTATTAAAACCACAAGCAATTATGAATAAATTGAATGATTATGTAATTGGGCAAGATCAATCTAAAAAAACGTTGTCAGTTGCGGTTTATAATCATTATAAACGAGTTAATCATATGCTTGAAGTTGACGAAGATAATGACGAAACAGAATTACAAAAAAGTAATATTTGTTTAGTTGGTCCTACGGGATCAGGTAAGACATATTTAGCACAAAGTTTAGCTAAAATTTTAAACGTACCATTTGCTATTGCAGATGCCACTACTTTAACTGAGGCTGGATATGTTGGTGAAGATGTTGAAAATATCCTTTTAAAATTATTGCAAAGTGCAGATTATGATGTTGCAAAAGCTGAAAAAGGAATTATCTACATTGATGAAATCGATAAAATTGCTAAGAAGAGTGAGAATGTTTCAATCACACGTGATGTATCAGGTGAGGGTGTTCAACAGGCACTTTTAAAGATTCTTGAAGGTACTATTGCAAGTGTTCCGCCTCAAGGTGGACGTAAACACCCACAACAAGAATTAATTCAAATAGATACTAAGAATATTTTATTTATTGTTGGTGGGGCATTTGCTGGAATTGAAACAATGGTCAAAAATCGATTAGGCGATAAAACGATTGGTTTCGGTGCTGAATCCAATTCTGAAACTATTGATGAACAAAATAGTGTTATGCAACAAATTATTCCAGAAGATTTATTAAAATTTGGATTAATTCCTGAATTTGTTGGTCGTTTACCAATTATGACAGCTTTAGAAGAATTAAAAGAAGAAGATTTAGTTCGAATTTTAACGGAACCTAAAAATGCATTGGTTAAACAATATACAAAACTTGTTGAATTAGATGGTGTGACGCTTGAATTCGAACCTGAGGCATTGTCACGAGTTGCCGAACTTGCTATTAAGCGAGATACTGGGGCACGAGGTTTGCGATCTATTATTGAAGAAACAATGCGTGATGTTATGTTTGATATTCCAAGCCAAGAAGACATCGAGCGCGTAATTATCACTAAAGCAACAGTTGATCAAACTGATGGTCCTGTAATAATTAAAGGGAGCAAGAAAGCAGCATCTTAAAGTCTTGTTAGAGTATAGTCATTTAAAGACTGTCAAATATAGTGAGTACACTCTAAAAAAAAGACATAGTAATGAATATAAATGTAGTATAATGAATTTAAGGTTAATAATTTTAATAAATAATAAAGGGTGGACGTCATGAATAAAACAATAAAAAAAGCGATTTTGTTCGGATTTTCTGGGGTATTGTTGGGTGGACTTGGGTTATTCAATAAGTCTGTTGAAGCTAAGGCTCCTGCAAATAATATTGGGTACAGTGTTCAAAGTATTCAATCTGATAAACAAGTTAAAGCTAGTTTGAAACAATCATACTTTGATTTGAAATTGGATGCTAAGGAAAAAGAAACGATTTCAGTTAAAATCTTTAATTCATCAGACAAAGCATTAAAAATTCGTAATGCTGTTTATACAGCATCTACAAATGATAATGGTCAGCTTGAATATGCAAAAGAATTAGCAAAAAAGAATATTGATAAATCAATGAAATATCCTTTAGCTTCACTTACTAAGTTAGATTCAGGTAGTGTCGTAACAGTTCCTGCTAAAGGAAGTAAAATCGTTAAGGCTACAATTACTATGCCAAAAGATAGTTTCAACGGTGTTTTGTTAGGTAGCTGGTATTTTGAAAAAGTTGATAATTCAACTAAAGAAACAAGTAATAAAAAAGGGATTTCAATTTCAAATGCATATTCATATGCAATTGGAATTAAAATTTTAGAGAAGAAGACGGTTGAACCAAATATGAATTTATTATCAGTTAAAGCTGGTATGAGAAACTATCGTAAAGGTGTATTCCCTGTATTCCAAAACGATAAAGCCGTAATTATTCCTAAATTAACAATTAAATCTGAAATTATGAAAAAGGGTTCAACAGATGTTTTAGAAAATACAACATTAAAGAACCTATCAATGGCTCCTAATTCAAATTTCAAATTCCCAATGCTTTATGACAAGGGTCAATTAGAAGCTGGAGACTACACATTAAAGGCTGTAGCAACAAGTGGTAAAAACACTTGGAAATTCAATAAAAACTTCACAATTACAAATGATGATGCAAGTAAGTACAACAAAGATGCTATTGGAGATCCACAAAAAGCAACAAATCCGCTATGGTATGTTGCTTTAGGTCTTGGTCTCGCAATCCTAGTGATACTAATCTTTTTCCTTATTAAAAGATATGTTGATAAGAAAAAAGCTGATAAGTAAGTATTTAATATTATTATTTATTTTATTTTTCAGTATGCTCGTGACACTTAAAAGTGTGTCTGCAGACATAACGTATGGGTACAGTACGTTACCTAATACGGTTAACAAATATGTTAAGAAAAATAATTCAGAATTTGCAATTTATTCTGATAGTAATAATAGAGAATCACCTTATTTGCAAATAATCGCAACTGATGGATTGACACCATCATGGCAATTGAAAGGTAGGCTACAATATAAGTCAAACGATATTGTACATGTTGACTTATTTCGGCCAAAGTTACAGTCTGGATTAAAGAATATGCCAAGAACTTATGGTGATCTAATTTCTGGAGATTCAACTAATATAACAGCAAATGCTAAAGATAGTAGTGGGGAATATTTATTTTATTGGCCCAATACTTTAATTCAGATTTTGACAACGCATGTGGTAACATATTCGGAAGTACAAATAATTTGGATTATCCAAACGGCAGCAACAAAATAAAAGCTTTACAACATCGAATTATTTAATTCATGTTGTAAAGCTTTTTGATTCAGATTAAGTTACATTAACACATTTTTATATGGTAAAATGGTTTGAGTATTGAAAGGAAGGTGTTTAATATGGATGTTCATAATGTTGAACTTGTTATGAGTGCCGTTGCACCAGCACAGTATCCAACAGATGGTATTCCTGAGATTGCACTGTCAGGACGTTCTAATGTTGGAAAATCATCATTAATAAATACGTTAATAAATCGTAAAAGTTATGCGAGAACTTCTAGTCAGCCTGGAAAAACGCAAACATTGAACTTTTATAACGTGGAACAAAAATTATTTTTCGTAGATGTTCCAGGATATGGATATGCAAAAGTGTCAAAAACAGAACGTGCAAAGTGGGGACAAATGATTGAAACCTATTTAGCAGAACGTACTTCTTTAAGAGGGGTCATTTCATTAGTTGATGCTCGACATGAGCCAACAAAATTAGATGTTCAAATGGTTGATTTTCTTCACTATTACGATATTCCTGTATTGGTTGTTGCGACAAAGAGCGACAAAATTTCTCGTGGTAAGTGGAATCAACATGAGAGTATCATAAGACGTTCATTGTCTTTGACACCTGAAGATGATTTTGTTTTATTTTCGGCTCAAGACAAATCTGGAAAAGAAGAGATTTGGCAATGGATTGAAAGTCATACAGAACTAGGAGAAAAAAATGGAATTTAATGAATATCAAGAAGCAGCAAATCGCACATTATATGGAACTGAACAAGTTTTAACAAATTGTGCATTAGGTGTTGCGGCTGAAGGTGGACAATTAGTTGATTTAATTAAAGATTATACTTTTAAAGGTCGAGAATTAGATAAAGTGAAATTAACTAAAGAAATGGGAGATGTACTTTGGTATTTATCCCAAATTGCTGAATGGGCCGATATTGAATTTGATGATGTTGCAAGAGATAATATTTTAAAATTAAATAAACGTTACCCAGATGGATTTAAAAAATAAAAAAATTCAGATAAGTTTATAACTTATCTGAATTTTTTTATTTTTTAGGTTTCGATTCTTTAACATCAGAACTAGGCTTCTCTTCCGTTTCTGAAGACTTAAGTTCAACTTTAGCAGGATCTTTAGGGTCAAGTGCAAATTTATCAAATAAACTTTCCAAGTTATCTTGGCGTTGGATTTTTAAGCTCATAATTGTAGCCTCCTTATGTAAATATAGAATAACAGTTTATTAAAATGAATACAAGACAACTGATTAATGCATAAAAAGCGCTTTAAATAACTTTTATATGTATAAAGTCATTTATTATATGTATTTAATTGCATAAAAAATCTTTGTAGCATATAATCGATTTATTCACTAATAAGAGAAATTAAAAAAGAGGAGTAAATTGATGCAAATAAATAAAAAATGGTTTATAGGTATATTAATCGCATTTTTCATGATGTTAGTTGGTAGTAATCAAGTAAGTGCTGCAACTGGTAACTCTTTACAGAATGTTAAGGATAAGGGAACGTTAGTACTTGGAACAAGTCCAGATTATCCACCCTATGAATTTCAAACAACAGTTAATGGCGATGATAAAATCGTTGGATTTGATATTTCAATTGCACAAAAAATTGCTAAAGACATTGGAGTTAAGTTAGTAATTAAGAAAATGGATTTTGACTCATTACTTGTTGGCTTAGAAACTAATAAAATTGATATGGTTATTTCAGGTATGAATCCGTCGGATGATCGTAAAAAAAGTATTGATTTTTCAGATGTTTATTACAATGGAAAACAAATGATGTTGGTTAATAAGACTGATGAAGATAAATATAAGACTTTAAATGATTTTTCTGGGCTATCAGTTGGGGCTCAAACTGGATCGCTTCAATATACAATGAGTAAAGAACAAATAAAAAATGTGAATATTAAAGGGTTGGCTAAAGTAACCGATTTAATTTTAGCGCTTAAAAGTGGTAAGGTAGCGGGTGTTGCCATGGAAGAACCAACTGCTAAAGCATACGCACAAAATGATAGTTCATTAGCAGTTGTTAATCCTGGATTTATCTCAGCGCCTGATGCAAGGGGAGCTGCAGCCGGATTTGCAAAGAATTCCGATACTTTGGTGGCAGCTGTAAATAAGTCTATTAAAGAAATTAAAAAGAAAAATTTAATAAATACGACATATTTACCTGAGGCTAGTAATTATTTAACAAAAAATACATCGGATAACACAATGATTCACTATTGGAAATATTTTGCCAAAGGAATTGGTTATACTTTATTAATAACGGCGGTTTCAGTTATTGTTGGTGTTATATTAGGAACGTTGCTAGCACTCATGCGTTTGGGCAAAAATAAAGTGATTAAAGTAATTGCAGTATCCTACATTGAATTTGTTCGTGGAACGCCTCTAATGATTCAAGTGATGTTTGTGTACTTCGGTATTGGAATGTTAGTAAATATTCCAGCGCTAATTGCAGGTATTATTGCTGTATCGCTTAATTCAGGCGCATATATAGCTGAAGTAATACGATCGGGAATCTCTTCTGTTGATGATGGACAAATGGAAGCAGCAAGAAGTTTGGGGCTTTCACAGAAAGAGACGTATCAGTCTGTTATTATTCCACAAGCACTAAAAAATATTTGGCCAGCTCTGGGAAATGAATTTATAACATTAATAAAAGAAAGTTCAATTGTTTCTATTATTGGTGTGACTGATTTAATTTATCAGATGAAAATGGTTCAATCAGCTACTTATAAAGGTATTGCGCCTATCTTTGTTGCAATGTTAATTTACTTTGTTTTAACATTTAGCTTATCTAAATTATTAAATTACTTTGAAGGGAAGATGAAGCATGTCTAAAATTATTGAAGTTAATAAATTAAGAAAATCCTTTGGAAAAAATGATGTTTTAAAAGATATTTCTGAATCAGTTGATAAAGGACAGGTTATCTGTGTGATTGGACCATCAGGATCTGGTAAAAGTACCTTTTTACGTTGTCTGAATCTACTTGAAGTTCCTACATCAGGGGATATTTTATTCGAAGGTGAAAATTTAACAAGTTTAAATGAAAAAGACTTAAATCAATTGAGAGAAAAAATGGGGATGGTTTTTCAAGGTTTTAATTTGTTTCCAAATATGAATGTAATTGAGAATATAAAATTGGCTCCCATGAAAGTTAAAAATATATCAGATAAAGAGTCAGCTGATATAGCTACCAATTTATTAGAAAAAGTTGGATTAGCAGATAAGGCACTACAATATCCAGATAGTTTATCTGGTGGTCAAAAGCAACGAGTTGCGATTGCCAGAGCATTAGCCATGGATCCAGAAGTACTCTTATTCGATGAGCCAACTTCAGCATTAGATCCTGAAATGGTCGGAGAAGTACTTAAAGTTATGAAAACGTTGGCTAGTGACGGAATGACGATGGTAGTTGTGACACATGAAATGGGTTTTGCTAGAGAAGTAGCAGATCAAATTTGGTTCATGGATCAAGGATATATTCAAGAAAAAGGACGTCCAGAAGATGTTTTTGATCATCCGACGTCAGAACGTGCGCAAGATTTTTTATCAAAGATATTGTAAAAAAATAGATTTCAGATAGACTCCCGTCTATTTGGAATCTATTTTCTTTATTCAAACGCTTGTTCGGGGTATAATTAAAGCATATATTAACGTAAAGAAGGTGCCTCGATTGGCTTCAGAGCATATCGAAAATAAATTAGCATTATTACCAGCATTACCAGGATGCTATATCATGAAAAATTTAAATAGTCAGATTATTTATGTTGGGAAAGCAAAAAATTTAAAAAATCGGGTGCGTTCTTACTTCAAAAGTGCGCATGATGGAAAAACAGCTAAATTGGTTTCTCAAATTGTTGATTTTGAAACAATTATTACATCCACTGATAAAGAAGCATTTCTGTTGGAAATTACTTTAATTCAAAAACATCAGCCGTATTATAATATAAAATTAAAGAAAGGTACTGGATATCCATATATTAAAATTACAAATGAAAAAGACCCAATGATGCAAATCGTTAGTCAGGTTAATAAGGACGGTGGATTTTATTTTGGTCCTTATCCAAATGTTTATGCAGCTCAGGAAACATTGCAGTTTTTACAAAAAGTTTATCCTTTAAGAAGATGCAATGGATTTCAGAAGCGACCATGTTTGTATTATCATATGGGGCAATGTTTAGGCTCTTGTTTTAAAGAAGTTCCGCATGAAAAATATGAGGCTCAAATAAAAAAAATCAAATCATTTTTAAATGGTAATGTGATTGTAGCAAAACAAAAACTAAAAAAAGAAATGAGTAAGGCAGCGGATGAAATGTTATTTGAACGTGCCGCTGAATTACGTGATCAAATTCATTTTATTGAAGTTACTGTTGAAAAACAAAAAATCATTTCAAATGATAATACACCTAGAGATTTGTTTAATTTCTATCTGGATAAAGGTTGGTTGTCAATTCAAGTTTTCTTTATTAGGCAAGCACGATTAATGAAGCGAGAAAAAAGACTTTTTCCAATTGTAACAACGGCTGAAGAAGAAATGGCAACTTTTATCCTTCAGTTTTATAATCGAAAAAATAATGTGTTACCAAAAGAAATATTAGTTCCAGCAGGAATTGATACAGATATCTTATCTGATATCTTACAAGTACCAATTCGGACACCACAACGTGGGCAAAAAAGTGAACTTTTAAAATTAGCTAAAAAAAATGCTCGCTTAGTTCTTGAAGAAAAATTCAGATTACTAGAATTAGATGGGCGCAAAACAACTGGTGCCATGAAAGAAATTACAGACGCTATGGGGATTCCAGAAGGTCATCGAATAGAATCTTTTGATCACTCACATATACAAGGGACTGATCTGGTATCAGCCATGGTTAGTTTTATTGATGGTAAACCTGAGAAGAGCGAATATCGCAAATATAAGTTGAATACAGTTGATCATGCGGATGAAGCAGCAAGTACACGTGAAGTTGTTCGCCGACGTTATACACGTCTTTTGAAGGAAGGTAAGCCTATGCCAGATTTAATTTTAATGGATGGTGCTGAAATACAAATAGAAGCTGCAAAAGACGTTTTAAGTAATGAATTAGATTTAATGATTCCAGTAGCGGGGATGGTTAAAAATAACAAGCATAAAACATCTGATTTAATGTTTGGTGATGCTGATCAAAGACTATCATTGGATCCAAAGAGTGAAGGGTTTTACCTTTTACAAAGGATTCAAGATGAAGTCCATCGATTTGCCATTACCTTTCATCGTCAAGTTCATTCAAAGAACTCACTTAGTTCTCGTTTAGATTCTATCCAGGGTGTTGGGCCAAAAACCAAAACGAAATTGTTAAAAGAATTTGGGTCGATGAAACATATTAAAGACGCTTCAATGGAAGAGTTACAAGGATTAGGTATTTCAAAGACAGTCGCACAAACAATAAAATTATCATTATAAATTTACAAAAGGAGTCCTTAATGACAGAGATTTATGTCATTAAGGACTCCTTTTTATTTTAAAATAAAGAAGAGCTATCAGGTATTATCCTGATAGCTCTTCAAAGTTAAACGAATTATTTCTTATTTTCTTTTGCAACTGGACGCCAGATACCGAGGATAATCCCTGCAACTGCAGCACCAATTAAAACAGAAAGTAAGTAGAACGTTTTATTTGTAGCTAAGGCAATTACCCAAAGACCACCATGAGGTGCAGGAACAGAGACGTTCCAGAATTGACTTAAACCACCACCGATTGCAGCACCAATTACACTTGATGTAATGACGTGTAATGGATCTGCTGCTGCGTAAGGAATAGCACCTTCAGTAATAAATGAAATACCAAGAATGTAGTTTGACAAACCGGCTTTTCTTTCATCTTCAGAAAATTTATTTTTCCAGAATGTTGATGCAATAGCTATTGCAAGTGGAGGAATCATACCACCAACCATAACAGCAGCCATCATTTTACCATCACCAGTAGAAGTGAAGACACCAATTGAGAATGTATAAGCTGCTTTGTTAAATGGACCACCCATATCGATAGCCATCATAGCAGCAAGAATTGTACCGATTAAGACGGCATTGGCTGTTCCCATATGAGTTAAGAAATCTGACAAGACATGATTAATTTGTGCGAAGATAGGATTAACCATAAAGAACATAATCGCGCCGACAATTAATAAGGATAAAATAGGGTAGATTAGGATAGGTTTCATCCCATCTAGTGATTTTGGTAAGTTTTTAAAGAGTTTTTTAAGACCGACAATAACATAACCGGCAATAAAACCAGCTGCTAAACCACCTAAGAAACCAGAAACAGATTCAGTTTTAATAACATTTGCGGCAGCAAAGTTAGCCATGTAACCACCAACAATACCAGGCATAAGGGCAGGACGATCACCAATACTCATAGCAATAAAACCGGCTAAGATAGGTACTAAGAAAGCAAATGCATAATTACCAATTCCATTTAAGAAGATAAAAGTTTGTGAACTTGAGCCACCGGGAACGTATTGTTCAACGATGAATGAGAGTGCCATTAAGATACCGCCACCAACAACAAATGGTAACATGTGTGATACACCGTTCATTAAGTTCTTATAAATTTCATTCCAAACACTACCAGAGGTTTCTTCATCATTTTCAGCAGCGTCGGTTCCTTTAGCATGATAAATAGGTGCTTTTCCGTTTACTGCGGCAGTAATCAATTCTTCGGCTTTTTTAATACCATCGGTAACAGGACGGTTAATTAAAGGTTTGCCATCGAAACGATCCATAGCAACTTTTTTATCAGCGGCGACAATGACACCAGACGCACGTTTAATTTCTTCGTCAGTTAAACGATGCTTAATACCTTCTGAGCCATTTGTTTCAACTTTAATGTCAACGCCCATCTCTTCAGCTTGTTTGATGAGGGCAGCTTCAGCCATATAAGTATGAGCGATACCAGTAGGGCAGGCTGTTACAGCGACCACGTATGGATTACCTGATGGTTTAACATCAGTGTTTTTAGCAGCAAGTTGTGCAGCAGCTTCTTTTGCTTCTTTTTCATTTTCAGCGGCAGTGAAGGCAGCTTGAACCTCATCTGGAGTTGTGACTGTTTTTAATTTATCAACTAAATCGGGATTAATTAATAGACTTGATAAAGCAGCTAATGCTTGTAAATGGGCATCGTTTGCACCTTCAGGAGCAGCAATCATGAAAAATAAAAATGTAGGTTGACCATCAAGTGAATCATAGTCAAGTCCTGCTTTACTTTTAGCAAATAGGACAGTAGCACGTTTAACAGCTTTATTTTTTGCATGTGGCATGGCAATACCTTCACCGATACCAGTAGTTGATTGTGCTTCACGTTTTAGAATGTCTTGTTTGTAAAGTTCCTCATCATCAATCACGCCAGCCTCAAAGTATTTATGTACCATTTCATCAATTGCTTCGGCTTTTGTTGTTGCTTGAAGATCCATAATCATGACATCTTTAAGTAATAATTCATTTAAGTCCATAGTGTAAAACTCCTTTTATAATAGTTAGATTTTCTTAATATCAATTTGTGGTAAAATTTCGTTAATTTTTTCAATAGTTGCAATATCTTCAGAAAATGCAGTTGCGGAGCCACAAGCTAGTCCATATTTAAAACTTTCAATAGGATCATTAGTTTTTGCAAAGGTACCTGTAAAACCAGCAATCATTGAATCGCCAGCACCAACTGAATTAATAACAGTCCCTTTAGGCGCATTACTTTGGTAAACAGCATCTTTAGTAATCAATAGGCCGCCATCGCCAGCCATTGAAATTAAAACATGTTGTGCACCTAATTCTAATAATTTTTGACCATATTTCACAATATCGTTGATACCGTTTAAAGTAACATTGAATAATTCGGCTAATTCATGGTGATTTGGTTTCACGACGAGAGGTTTTTCACTAATTGTTTTCAATAGTGCTTCACCAGTTGTATCAATAACAAATTGTGCGCCTTTAGAACGAATTACTTTAATTAATTCATAATAAAAATCTTGAGATAGGTTAGGAACTAAACTACCAGCTAAAATGACAGTATCATCAGACGTCAATGTTTCAAATTGCTCATTGAATAGTTTAAGTTCATCATCTGATATTAGAGGACCCTTACCATTTATTTCGGTTTCTTGGTCAGCTTTTATTTTAATATTAATTCTAGAATCAGCTTTTATTTTTGTAAATTGAGTATCTAGGTGATTAGCTATCATAGCTGACTTAATAAATTCACCTGTGAATCCACCAATAAAACCAAGTGCTTTATTAGGTTGATTCAATTCATTTAAAATTCGGGAAACGTTTATACCTTTACCACCTGGTAATTTTGTATCATAATCCATCCGATTAACTTCGCCAAGCGTTAACTTATCTAGTTGAACGATGTAATCAATAGAAGGATTTAAAGTTACTGTGTAAATCATTGTTGTACCTCCAAAATTTTTGTTTGTGTTTTATAATTTTCAGAATCAGTTACCGGCAATTTATCAGTGATAATTGTAGCCTGATTAAGATCTGCAACTTTAATGAATGAAACTTGGTTAAATTTTGATTTGTCGGCTAAAACATAAGTTTGTCGACTTTGATGAATTGCGGCCAGTTTAACTGCGGCTTCTTCAGGATCTGGTGTGCTAAATCCAAATTTATTGTTAATTGAATTAATACCGAGAAAGACTAAATCAAATTGAAGGTTCTTGATTGATTTAATACTATCAGCTCCCACAATAGCCTTTGTATTAGCTTTAACTTGACCACCGATGACGATTGTTCTAATATCATTTTCAGAAAGAGAAAGTGCATGATTAACACCGTTTGTAACAACAGTTAGATTGTTAACTAACTTAAGATAGGGAATCATTGCGAAAGTTGTACTACCAGCATCAAGAAAAATCACATTATTAGGTTTGATTAAATTTGCAGCAGCTTTAGCAACTGCTATTTTATTTGGCGTATTTAATGAAAATTTTTCTTCTAAATTTGCTTCAACTTTTAATGATTGGATGCTTTGTGCACCACCATGAACTCTTACTAATTCACCATCAGTTTCAAGCTGCTGTAAATCGCGTCGAACAGTTGATTCTGAGACATTTAATTTATGACAAATATCTTGTAACTTAATATAACCATGTTTGTCAATTTCAGAAATAATATATTGGCACCTTTCAATTGTAAGCACTTTCTCAACTCCTTATAAATAAAATACCACCAAAAACATTCAAAATCAACCAAAAACATTCAAAAATACCAAAAAAATTTGAAATATGAGAAATTGGCTTGAATTTTTAAAAGAGTTAAGTAAATACATAGACAAATGACTTTTTCTTCTTTAAAATAGTAAGTTAGTAGTCAACGGAAAGAATAGGTGATCGTATGTTTATAGATCAAGTTACAATTGAAATAAAAGCAGGTAAAGGTGGCGACGGGATGGTAGCGTTCCGTCGAGAAAAATATGTACCTAATGGTGGACCAGCCGGTGGTGATGGTGGCCGTGGTGGTAGTATTGTATTTGAAGTAGATGAAGGATTAAGAACTTTAATGGATTTTAGATACAGTAAACATTTTAGAGCTGAATCTGGTGAAAAAGGAATGATTAAAGGGATGCACGGACATGGTGCACCTGATAAAAGAGTTCAAGTACCAGAAGGAACAACAATTAAAGATGCTGAAACAGGAGCAGTAATCGCTGATCTCGTTCATAAAGGAGATTATGCTGTTGTTGCCAAGGGTGGTCGAGGTGGTCGTGGCAATATTAGATTTGCTAGTCCTAAAAATCCAGCTCCAGAAATTTCTGAAAATGGTGAACCTGGAGTAGAACGTAAAATTCAACTTGAATTAAAAGTTTTAGCTGATGTTGGGTTAGTTGGATTTCCATCTGTCGGTAAGTCAACGCTTCTTTCAGTTGTGACAAGTGCCAAACCTAAAATTGCAGATTATCATTTTACAACGTTATCACCTAATTTAGGGATGGTTCGTTTAGATGATAACCGTGATTTTGTTATTGCTGATTTACCCGGATTGATTGAAGGGGCTTCAGTTGGCGTTGGATTAGGAATTCAATTTTTACGTCATATTGAGCGGACACGTGTTATTCTTCATTTAGTTGATATGAATCCTGAAGAAGGTCGTGATCCGTTTGACGACTATCTTAAGATTAATAAAGAATTAAAAAATTATGACCCTGAATTACTTGAACGTCCGCAATTAATTGTGGCAAGTAAGATGGATATGCCAGGGGCTGCAGAACAGTTAGAAGCATTTAAAAAACAATTGGCAGAAGATTCTACAGTGGAAGAAACACCTCGTGTATTTTCTACTTCTTCTATTACTCGTGAGGGACTACAAACCTTAATGAATGTAGCTGGTGATTTATTGGAAGAAACACCAATGTTCCCAGCACTAAACTTGAAAGAACAAGAAGCACAACAAAAAATCTATGATTTCGAAAAAGAACAAGAAAAATCTGCACCTGATTTTGTTATTAATAGGGATGAAGATTTAACTTGGGTTCTTTCTGGAGAAAAATTAGAACGTCTATACCAAATGACAAATATGGACCGAGACGAAAGTTTGATGCGTTTTGCACGTCAACTTCGTGGTATGGGTGTCGATGATGCTTTACGTGAACGTGGTGCTAAAAGTGGGGATATAGTGAGAATTGATAAATTCTCATTTGAGTTCGTTGAATAATTCGGAATATTAATAATTTACGGTTACGCTATCAGCAAATAAAAGGGTAATTTATATAAGATAAGAGGAGAACGGAACAAGATGGATAAGAAAAAAAGATTAAAAAAAGCCAGATATATTACTGGCTTTGATGGCGTGAGGACATTGGCTGTTATTGGGGTTATCCTTTATCACCTCGTGCCATCTAGTCTACAAGGTGGATACTTAGGTGTACCGATATTTTTTGTTGTATCGGGTTACTTGATTACTGATTTACTTAATCAGGAATGGGAACAAAATAAAAAAATTGATGTTCTAGGCTTTTATATTCGACGGGTTCGACGACTTTATCCAGCGTTATTGACGATGTTGATTGCAACTATTGCCTATATAACACTATTTCAAAGAGAGTTATTGAAAAATATTCAAGAAATTTTCGCATCAAATTTGTTATATGTTTATAATTGGTTTCAAGTTTTGCACAAAGAATCATATTTTGATCATTTCGGGACGCCATCACCATTTACGCATCTTTGGTCGCTATCAATTGAAGGTCAGTACTATTTTTTCTGGCCTATTATAGTGGCGTTGCTAATTGTGTTTTTAAAACGAAAAGAACGGATTTTTAATCTTATCTTTATCTTAGCTTTTATTTCCGCATTAGCGATGGCCTTCTTGTATAAAGCAGGATCTGATCCAAGTCGTGTCTATTATGGAACGGATACAAGAATGTTTTCAATTTTATTGGGGTCAGCACTTTCATTTATTTGGCCAAGCAGTTCTTTAAAAAAGGAAATTTCAAAAAAAGGCCGATTTGTTTTAGATGCGTTAGGTATAGTATCGCTCATAACAATTATTAGTTTGTTTTTGACTATGTCAGATCAAAGTTCGCTTGTTTATCGTGGAGGGATGTTTTTCTTTTCAGTTTTAGTTATGATTTTTGTAGCTACAATTGCACATCCTGGAGCGGATATGAACAAAATTATGACAAATCCTGTTTTTACTTGGGTTGGTAAGAGAAGTTATGGCATTTACCTATATCAATTTCCAATAATGGTATTCTATGAGTCAAAGATTCAGAGTATAGGTGATCATCCATGGCTAAACGCGCTAATTGAAATATCTATCATTTTATTAGTGAGTGATTTGTCATATCGATTCTTAGAAAGACCTCTACAAAGATTTAATTATAAACAAACATTTACATTTATTAAAGAAACCTTTACAAAGGATATTAAAAAAACTCGTCAAAAATTTTCTATTATTGTGGGTGCATTAATAATTGGTATAGCGTTGTTTGGAATAATTAACGGACCAAGTCTTTCAATTACTGGAGTGAATGCTTTACAGAATACTATTAGTGAGAATGCTAAAGTAGCTGATAAAAAGAATGCTGACGCATTAAAAAAACCGAGCTCGTCTAGTTCTAAGAAAAAACAATCAAGTAGCAAAAGTGCTTCTAAAACTAGTTCTTCAAAAGTAGTTGCTGAAAAACAAAGCCCAACATCATTAACAAAGGCTGAGACAAAAAAAGCCTCAAGCGTATATGCAACGGCAATTGGTGATTCTGTATTGGCAGATGGAGAAAACATATTACAAGATGATTTCCCACATATGTATGTTGATGCAAAAGTCGGTCGTCAGGTATATACAGCTGCTGATGATATTAGGTTGTTGGCTAAGCAAGGTAAACTTCAAGATAACGTTGTTATTGGTTTAGGGACAAATAGTCCATTTACAACCGATCAGTTTGACGATATTATGAGTGCAGTTGGTTCGGGGAAACAAGTTTACTGGATTAATGTACATGTCCCAACAAGGCGTTGGGAAGGTACCGTTAATAGCATGTTGGAGACACAAAAGAAAAAATATTCAAATTTGCATATAATTGATTGGTATTCATATAGTAAGGATCATACAGAGTGGTTTTATGATGATAATGTTCATCCAGATCCCGATGGTTCAAAGTATTATGCAACGTATATTGCAAGACAATTAATTAAAAATATGTAAAATACTTAAGAAGCCCTACAAACTATGGTTTGTAGGGCTTCTTATTTTTGGGTCTGCGTCAAATAGTGTTGGTGAGACGATAAACGTCTAATTTAATTAAGGGAAATCCAAAAGGATTTCCTTTTTTTAGTTATGAATTAATAAAATTCTTTCAAATAGATGATGCCAGTTTCTGAAACCGTAACAGCTACGTTTAAGTGTTTTAATTTTTCGGTTAAGTCCCTCTATAGGGCCATTTGAATATGGTGAAGATAAACTATTTTTAATATAATGCTGATTCTTTTTAAAAGTGGTTATTACAGTATCCATTTCACTGTTATTAGGTTGATAGTCTTCTAATAACTGAGTTAAATTAGAAGTGTCGGCTTTATTGATAGCTAATAAAATATCTTGATATGTTTCATAGACTTTTTTGAAGTTAGAACTTTGTTCTAATCCTAAATCAACAACATTCTGTTGCGTCATATATTCTTTCGTACTAAAAAAATAAACAGATTTTGAACTTTCTAGTTCTGTTTCTTGTTTGTGAAAAAGGCGCCACTGAGTTTTTAAAGCTTTGTAATAATCCCTTTATGGTTGTCAGATGAAATAATATAATTTCATCCGATAATCATGGAGGGATTTTTGTATGTCC